>JANLPX010000087.1:0-87964 GCA_031367485.1 Alphaproteobacteria bacterium
GCGCCAGCTGGCATCGCTGCCGAAGTCGCGCTCGATGGCCCGCGCCAGCGCCGGGCCGGGGCGGCTGGGGGTGCCGAGGCCGGCGAAATAGAGCTCATGCAGGATCATCGAATTCCAAGCGAACAACTCTTCGCGCTTGAGTCCGTTAAGCAGGAAGCCCGGAGCTTTGGCCATATCCAGGTCGCCGAGCTGGGCATCGATGGCCGCAAGGCGTTTCACCGCGCCGACATAGTTGTTGTCGTGGTGGCTGAGCAGCAGTTTCTCGGAAATGCCGGTGATGGTCTTGGGATCGAAGGGCAGCGGCTTGGGTTGCGGCGCGAAGGTGGGCTTGGTGCCTGTCATGGGACTGTCCGTGGCTTGAGCGGCGAGCGGTAGAGCAGACATAACCGCCGCAGCCCCAATCAGTTGCCGACGATCAATTTTGGAGTGTTGCATGGTGGTTCCTCACTGTTGACGCAACGCTAGACCTGTCGTCTGTGGTTGGACAGGCACGTTAACGGGAACATCCATGAACAGGCGCTTCACCTATTTTGTTATTGCCGCGATGGTTTTGGGAGTTCTGGTCGGGTGGGCGGTCCACCAATTCCTCTCGACCGATCAGGCCAAGTCGGTGGCCGACAATCTAGGCATCATCACCACCCTCTTCCTGCGCGCCATCAAAATGATTATTGCGCCGCTGGTCTTTGCCACCCTGGTGGCGGGTATCGCCCACATGGAAGACGCCGCAGCGGTTGGCCGGGTGGGGATCAAGACCATGGCTTGGTTCATCACCGCTTCGATCATTTCGCTGACCATTGGCCTCGTCATGGTGCAGTGGATTCAGCCCGGCGCGGGCGTGGCGGTCGATCCCACGGCGGCGGCCAATGCAGCGGCGGCGACCACGCAACTGACCCTGAAAGAGTTCCTGACTACCCACCTGATCCCGGACTCGATCATCAAGGCCATGGCCAATAACGAGATTCTGCCCATCGTGATCTTCTCGATCTTCATCGGCACTGCGGTGTCGGCTATCGACGACAAGGCCCCGGCAGTCTTGGCGCTGGTGGAGCAGATTTCGGCAATTATGCTCAAGGTCACCGGCTATGTAATGGCCGCTTCGCCCCTGGCAATCTTCTCCTCCCTGGCGGCCATCGTGGCGACTAAGGGGCTCGATATTCTCGGGGCCTATGCCAAGTTCATCCTGGGCTTCTATGCCTCGCTCGGCATTTTGTGGGTGCTGTTGCTTGGTGCCCTGGTGCTGTTCGTCGGGCGGCGCGCCCTGAGCCTAATCGCAGGCATCCGCCAGCCGATGCTGCTAGCTTTCTCGACAGCTTCATCAGAAGCGGCCTATCCCGGCACCCTGGAGGCGCTGCAGAACTTCGGCGTGTCGCGCAAGGTGGCGAGTTTCGTGCTGCCACTGGGATATTCGTTCAATCTGGACGGGTCGATGATGTATTGCACCTTCGCCACCCTGTTCATCGCGCAGATTTACGGCATACACCTGACGTTGGCGCAACAAATCACCATGCTCGGCCTATTGATGATCACGTCAAAGGGCATGGCGGGCGTGCCGAAGGCCTCCATCGTGGTGATCGCCGCAACGCTCTCTTACTTCAAACTCCCCGAGGCCGGGATCGGCCTGATCCTGGCGGTGGACCAGTTCCTGGACATGGGGAGATCCGCCACCAACGTCATCGGCAACTCCGTCGCCAGCGCCGTAGTCGCCAAATGGGAAGGCGAGATCGAGGAGCCGGTGGGGGCTTAGGCTACACTACGGTGTCATCCCGGAAAGCCCGCAGGGATTGTCCGGACCCAGACGCGCCGGGTTTGCAGGATAGATCGGTGTCTCTGGGTCCTGGTCTTCCGCGTGCCGCGGAAACCAGGATGCCACGTAGGGGTTATTCCGCCGGGACCGACGTCTCCGTCCGCCGACCCATCAGCTTATCAAACTCGCCCCAGACCCCGACGTCACCGTGCCATTGGCCCTTGGTAGCGGCCTTGGAGTATTCGGTGGAGCGGGCCTCGAAGAAGTTGGCGTGCTCGACGCCCGAGAGCATCGACTGCAGCCAGGGCAGCGGATTTTCCTTGGCGCCGTAGACCTCTGGCAGATGCAGTTGGCGCAGGCGCCAGTCGGCGATGAAGCGGATATAGGCCTTGATGTCATCGGGCGTCATGCCCTGGATGTCGCCTGCGCTGAAGGCCAGGTCGATGAAGGCATCCTCCATGGTAACCACCGTCTTGCAGCAGTCGATGATGTCGTCGGCCACCGACTTTGTGACCACGCCGGTTTCAGCATTGAAGGCGTGGTAGAGCTTGATGATGCCCTCGCAATGCAGGCTCTCATCGCGAACAGACCAGGAGACGATCTGGCCCATGCCCTTCATCTTATTGTGGCGCGGGAAGTTCATCAGCATGGCGAAGGAGGCGAACAGCTGTAGCCCCTCAGTGAAGCCGCCGAACATGGCCAAGGTGCGCGCGATGTCGGCGTTCGATTCGACGCCGAACTTTTGCATGTAGTCGTGCTTGTCGCGCATTTCCTGAAATTCCAGGAAGGCGGTGAATTCTGAGTCAGGCATGCCGATGGTTTCGAGCAGCAGGGCATAGGCCGCGATATGGATCGTCTCCATATTGGAGAACGAGGCCAGCATCATCTTGACCTCGGTGGGTTTGAAGACGCGGCTATAGCGCTCCATATAGTTGTCGTTCACCTCGACGTCGGACTGGGTGAAGAAGCGGAAGATCTGGGTCAGCAGATTGCGTTCCCGGTCATTGAGCTTGGTCGCCCAATCCTTGAGGTCCTCACCCAACGGCACTTCCTCAGGCATCCAATGGACCTGCTGTTGCTTCTTCCAGAAGTCATAAGCCCAGGGATAGCGGAACGGCTTATAGGCAAAGGACGGCGTGAGCAGGCCGGGAAGCGAAGTGCGAGCGATGGTCGGACTGACGAGGGTCACGGTGGAGCTTTCTGGTTGGGCGGAATCGACGAACGAGAGATGACTGTAGTCCTTGATCGCAGACAACATCTAGCGCCGAGTTAACACCGCACCCCAAGATGTTGTGAACAGAGCTGGGGATAGCTTTTGTAAGAAACTCGGGCCGGCAGCTTGTGGGCTTCCTTCCCTCGCTTGCGGGGAAGGCACTAGTGCCGCGGCTTCACGCTCAGCGAAAAGGCCACCATCGAGTCGTCGCGGGCTTGTTGGCCCCAGACCATGTGATCGCCCTTGATCTCGCGATGGATATAGCCGAGCGAGGTTTGCATTGCGCCCTTGCGCCAGCCCAGACCCAGCTGAGCATCGCCGATCAGCGCACTGGAGGCGTCTTGGCTCCAGGATTGATCCCAGCTGTTAGCCGGCCCCTTGAGCACGTTCAGCCCAACAGCGCGACCACTCGCCGCGGCGAAAACATACCAGCGGCCCCGCTCACCGAAGTCCGCGCCATCGTGAACACCCATCCGGTCAAGGCGAGCCGTGAGGGATTGATCTGGTCCCTTGGGGCCGAAGGTAAGGACAGCACCAGCCTCGGCTGAGTTGCCAAAATTCGACGTGCCCAGGCCGGCGTGAGGCGTGAGGCTAAGCGCAAATCGTTCGCCGTTCAGACGGATGGCGATAGGAAGGTCTCGCGTTGCGAGAACATCGACGATCTTGGTGTCGGTTCCACTGTCCAAACGCTGACCACGCAGAAAGGCGGCGTTCATCAATTGGTTGGTGCCTGCGTCCGAGGAAGCCAGAGTCGATTGTGCGACGGCGATGCTCGCCGTTCCCAGAACTGCCAAGACGATGGCAAGCCCCGTCCGCATCAAACTCTCCCCTGTCGCATTATCGTGCGCGACCTGTGCCATCCTCTCATGACGATTGGACAACACAAGGCCCTAACAAGGCTTAGGCTGGTTAAGTTGCAGTCAAATTTGGACCGATTTCACCTCTGCGGTGAAATAGCGTAGCGACCACTACTGGCAGGCGAGGCACTCGTCATAATCGACACGCTCGCTCGGACCATTATCGATCTGGATAATAGCTTCGCCGCCCGCATGAGCCGCGCGTTGCACCGACTTGGAGCGCAGGTAGTAGAGCGACTTACAGCCCCGCTCCCATGCCTGCCAATGCAGCATATGCAGGTCCCATTTATCGACATCGCCAGGCAGGAAGATATTGATTGACTGAGACTGGCAGATATCAGGCGTGCGATCGGCCGCCAGCTCGATCACCCAGCGTTGGTCCAGTTCAAAGGCGGTCTTATAGACATCCTTCTCATCTTGGCTGAGCACGTCGAGGTGTTGGACCGAACCTTCGTTCTCCAGGATCGAGTCCCAGATGGCCGAGGTGTTACAGCCCTTGGCTTCCAATATGCGCTCGAGATAGGCGTTCTTGACTGCAAACGTGCCCGACAGCGTCTTGTGCGTATAGATATTGGCCGGGATCGGTTCGATACCCGCGCTGGTCCCGCCGCAGATGATCGAGATCGAGGCGGTAGGCGCGATGGCCAACTTGTGGCTGAACCGCTCCATGACACCGCGCTCGGCTGCGTCTGGGCAAGGGCCGCGCTCGGCGGCCAAGGTACGGGAAGCGGCGTCGCACTGGCGCCGCAGATGCTTGAAAAGACGCATGTTCCAGGATTTGGCCAGCGCGCTCTCGAAGGGCACGTTCTGAGCCTGAAGCAGAGTGTGGAAACCCATCAGGCCCAAGCCCACCGACCGTTCGCGGGTCGCGGCATAGACCGCATTGGCCATTTCCGGTGGGGCGCGGGTGATGAAGTCCTGCAGCACATTGTCGAGGAAGCGCATCACGTCCTCGATGAAGGTCGGGTGATCACGCCATTCCATGAAGGTTTCGGCATTGACCGAAGAGAGGCAGCAGACCGCCGTGCGGTCATTGCCCAGATGGTCGACGCCGGTATGCAGCATGATCTCAGAGCACAGGTTGGACTGGCGCACCGAGAGGCCCAGGTCGCGCTGATGCTGCGGCATGGCGCGGTTCACGGTGTCGGAGAAGATCAAATACGGCTCGCCGGTTTGCAGGCGGATTTCCAGGATCTTCTGCCAGAGCGAGCGGGCGTCGACCTCGCGCAGCACTTCGTTGTTCTTGGGCGAACGCAGGCCAAACATCGCGCCCTCGCGCACGGCTTCCATGAACTCATCGCTGATCGAGATGCCGTGGTGCAGGTTCAAAGACTTGCGATTGAAGTCGCCGGAAGGTTTGCGGATCTCCAGGAACTCTTCGATCTCAGGATGGTGAATATCTAGGTAGACCGCTGCCGAGCCGCGACGCAGGGAGCCTTGGCTAATGGCCAAGGTGAGCGAGTCCATCACCCGGATGAAGGGAATGATGCCGCTGGTTTGGCCCGCACCCTTGACCTTTTCGCCAATGGACCGGACGCCGCCCCAATAGGTGCCGATGCCGCCACCGTTGGAGGCCAGCGCCACGTTCTCGTTCCAGACGCTTTGGATGGCACCCAGCGAATCGCCGACCGAATTCAGAAAGCAGGAAATGGGCAGGCCGCGGTCCGCCCCGCCGTTGGACAACACTGGTGTTGAGGGCATGAACCAAAGCTGGGAGATGTAGTCATAGACCCGCTGTGCATGGTCAGCATCATCGGCATAGGCGGTCGCCACGCGGGCGAACATGTCCTGATAGCTCTCGCCGGCCAGCAAATAACGATCTTCGAGTGTGGTTTTGCCGAAATCGGTCAGCAGCGCGTCGCGCGAACGGTCGACCACGACCTTACGGACCAGCTGCAATTGCGGCCGTTCAACGCGCTGCGCCGCGGCTGACGCCACCTCGGAAATCGACCTAACTGCTGCTTCTTTGCCGCTCATGACCCAAAACCCATAACTATCAGGCGCTTCCCGGTTAAAGCCCTCCTCAACCGGATAGTCACTATATCTAGTGGGCGCCCCGCCCCGATACGCAACATCATGGGGCCACGAAGCCTAATGACTCGTCAACGGGAACATCGGGTTCTCCCCTGATCTTTTTATTTAACCAAAGGTTAACGCCGGACTCGAGGGCTTGATCAATCAAGGCTTTCTGTCGCCCACAGATTTTTTGGTCACGAGACTGTGAAACCGAGTCGCGAGAAGTGGGTTCGAGCTGATACCCAATCGCCGGAAGGGGTCTGCGTCACCAGAAAGATGTGTGTAACTCTTACTTAACGCCGAAGGGCTGATATCCACCTGCACTTCGCGCTTGCAACTAAATTGCGGTTCAGCGACCCTTGAAGGGCACTACGGCCCCCAGCTTTGGGCGCTGAGGGCCGCGCTCCAGACCCGTCCTTATGGAAGGGACAGCGGCAGCTAGCGGACGTCGTTCTTCATTTTGCGTGAGGCGACGTCTGCATAGCGCATCTAGTGGGCACCCCACGTCGACACGCAAGATCATGGGGCCATGAAGCCTAATGACTCGTCAACGAGAACATGGGGTTCTCCCCTGATCTTTTTATTTAACCAAAGATTAACGCCAGACACGTGGTCTTGAAGACTCACACCTTTGTAGGTTCTTGCAAAAAGATGATCACGTATCTGTGATCGATGATGAGTAGTCGAATTTAGAACAGCCAATTCAATTCGTTGAGATTAGTCGCGAAATCGGCGGTGAGTCGCTTAACGCAACTGACTTCAAGCGCTCAGATTGAGCAGTGCCGGGTCACCGCCTTGGGCTGCAATATTGACGCTGACGGCGCGCTCAACAGCAAATCGCAGCAAGGCGTGAGGTCCGCCAGCCTTGGGCCCCGTGCCGGAAAGACCCTCCCCGCCAAAGGGTTGCACCCCAACCACGGCTCCGATCATCGAGCGGTTCACATAAGTATTGCCGGCGGGGATCGCGTCGCGAACCTCTTGGGCGAAGGATTCTATGCGGCTGTGGACCCCCAGAGTCAGGCCATAGCCCGCCGCGCGAAGCGGTGCTGCGGCGGCGTCCAGCTTGCCGGTCTCATAGCGAATCACGTGCAAGATCGGGCCGAAGACTTCGCGGGTTAGAAAGCTGGCGCTGTCGATCTGCGCCAGGACCAGCGGGAAGAAGCTGCCCTGGTCCGGAACCTGGCTGACATGCAGCACCCTTGCGTCGCGGTGCAGGCGGGCTCGATGGGCCTCTAAGACCGCCTTGGCCTCGCTATCGATCACAGGGCCGATGTCTGTACGAGGGTCGGCAGGGTCCCCGATTACCAGGGCGTCCATGGCCCCTTTCAACCCCTGGATCAAAGCATCAGCCGTTTCCGCCGGCACAAACAAGATCCGCAGCGCGCTGCAGCGTTGGCCCGCTGATCCGAAGGCAGAGGCCATGACATCGTCGATTACCTGCTCTCGCAGGGCTGTCGTGTCCACGAACATGGCGTTGAGGCCGCCGGTCTCGGCGATGAACGGCACGATTGGACCGGGCCGTGCCGCTAGGCTGCGATTGATAGCCCAGGCGGTTTCCGTACCGCCGGTAAAGGCCACGCCCGCACAACCCGGATGAGCGACAATGAATGCGCCGACCGTCGCGCCGTCGCCGGGCAACAGATGTAGGACATCGCTGGGCAGGCCCGCCGCATGGAAAATGCGCACAGCCGCCGCCGCAATCAACGGTGTCTGCTCAGCCGGCTTGGCCACCACAGCATTTCCCGCTGCTAGGGCCGCCGCGATCTGGCCAGTGAAGATCGCCAGTGGGAAGTTCCAGGGGCTGATAGCGGCGATCACCCCGCGCCCATGCAGGGAGAGTTGATTGACCTCGCCCACCGGGCCTTTGAGGATTTCAGGGTCACCGAACTGGCGCTCCGCCAGATGGGCATAGTAGCGACAGAAATCGGCGGCTTCTCGTACCTCGGCGACCCCGTCAGCCAGGGTCTTGCCCGCCTCAAGTGCGCAGATGGCCACTAGGCGGTCGAGATCGTCCTCCAAAGCCTGGGCCATGGCACGCAGGATTGGCGCGCGGCCAGGGCCACCCTGAGCGTCCCAGGCCGTTTGGGCACGGTGGGCTGCGGCGAAGGCAACGTCGATATCATCGGAACTTGCCGACCAAGCTTGGCCAATGGTGCGGGCGGGATTAGCCAGAGACCGGCAAACCTCACCATCGCCCTCGCCCGTCTCTCGACCCCCAACCACGGGGCGCGCGACCAAAGGAGCTAGGCCTGCGATAGCCGCCGCTATGCGGTCGCGCTCGACGGCCATGGACAGGTCAACACCCAGCGCGTTCAACCGCGATGCACCATAAAGGTCGCGCGGCAGCGGAATACGCGGATGCGGCGCGCCACCGGTCGCCTCTACGGCACCGACCGGATCGCCCACCACCGATGCAATAGGCGTTTTCTCATCCAAAAGTGCGTGGACAAAGGATGTATTAGCTCCGTTTTCCAACAGGCGCCGCACCAGATAGGGCAGCAGATCTTCGTGACCACCGACCGGTGCATAGACCCGCAGTTTCAGCGGTCCGTAACGTTCAACCGCCCCGGCATAGAGCGCCTCGCCCATGCCATGCAGGCGTTGGAACTCTGGCTCAACCCCAACTTCACGGGCCATCAATCGAACGGCGGCCAGGGTATGGGCGTTGTGGGTGGCAAACTGTGGGTAAAGGGCAGGCGACGCAGCCAGCAAGACCCTCGCACAGGCCAGATACGAAAGATCGGTCGCTGCCTTGGTGGTGTAGACGGGGTATCCTGGGAGGCCAGCCACCTGGGCGCGCTTGATCTCGCTGTCCCAATAGGCACCCTTGACTAGGCGCACCATAAGACGACGCCCAGAATTGCGGGCGATCATGGCGACTGCCTCCACCGTCTTAGGTGCGCGTTTCTGATAGGCTTGAACCGCCAGGCCCAAGCCCTTCCAGGTTCCGAGTTCCGGCTCGCGGGCCAGACGGTCCAACACCTTTAGGGATAGGACGAGACGGTCGGCCTCCTCCGCATCCAAGGTGAGGTTGATGTTGGCGCTGGCCGCAATCTTGGCCAGGCGAAGGAGGCGCGGGTAGAGGTCGGACCATACCCGATCTTCGTGACGCGCCTCATACCGAGGCGAAAGGGCCGAGAGTTTGACCGAAACACCGTGACCGGCTTCGGGTCCGAGATCGCCAGCGTTTTGACCCACGGTGGTTAAGGCCTGAGCATAAGAGGCTTCGTACTTGTCGGCGTCGGCGGCGGTCCGGGCGCCCTCGCCCAACATGTCGAACGAACAGACATAGCCATCTGCCTTGGCGCGCTTGATGGCTGCCGCGATGGTGCGACCCAGCACGAACTGTTCGCCCATGATGCGGACGGCGGCGGCAACAGCTTGGCGGATCACGGGCTCGCCCAGACGCCCTGCCAGTCGGCGAATGAACCCCGACAAATTTGAGCCAGCCTCCTCGTCAGGGTCGATCAATTTGCCAGTGAGCATCAGGCTCCAGGTCGAGGCATTGACCAACAGAGAGTCTGAGGCCCCCAGGTGGCTGGCCCAGTCGGCTGACGCAATTTTTTCCGCAATCAAGCGGTCGCGCGTGTCCTCATCGGGGGTACGCAACAGCGCCTCAGCCAAGCACATCAAGGCTAAGCCTTCGCGCGTCGACAGCGAAAACTCTTGCAGGAAGTTTTCTACGACACCCTGACGGCGGACGCTGCCCCGCGCCAACCGCACTAGGGCCTCCGCTTCCTGGCGGACATCCTGTCGCGCTTGGAGTCCCAGAGGCTGGCTCGCGATTAGCGCACTTGTGGCGTCGCGTTCGTTCTGGACCTTTACTTGGTCCAGTTCGGCAAGGGATTGAGCAAGGGGAGAAACCATTGGCAAAACCTAGCCGTTTCTCGCTCGCGCGTCATCTGACCCCGCAGCGCCATAGCAAAAGGGCCCGGTCTGCTGACCGGGCCCTCCTGCAGTTTCGACGAAACGCCGTCGATCAAGATCAGAAGTTGATGTCGATCGTCGAACGGCGGTTCAAAGGTTCTTTTACGCCGTCGCCGGTGGGAACAGCGAGCATGGTTTCGCCCTTCCAATCGACTTGCAGCGAACCGGCACCGACGCCCAGACCAACCAACGAGTCAGCCACAGCCTTGGCACGACGTTCCGACAGACGGACGTTGTAGGCAGGGGAGCCAGAAGAGTCAGTGTGACCGACGACGATCACGCGCGTGGCGTGGCCGGCATTGGCATAATTCGCAGCTTCCGAGACCACGGTCTGAGCTTCCGGAGTCAGGATCGCCTGATCAAACGGGAAGTAGACAATGAACTGCCGAGCTTCATACGCCGGTGGAGGTGGCGGAGGAGGCGGAGGCGGGGGAGGCGGCGGGGGTGGGGGCGGAGGAGGCGGCGGAGGCGGCGGAGGCGGAGGCGCGTCTGCGAACGAATAACGCAGACCAACCGTCACGGACGCATCCTGATAAGGACCAGACAGTGCACCCGGTTGAAGAGCATGTGTACCACTGGAACCCAAGGTGATGTCTGAACCACCAATATAGCGGTAGGTCACATCCACGTTCAGGCGCTCAGTCGCCTTCCAAGCCAGACCGGCCAACCCTTGCCAAGCAATCGCTGTATCGGTGTCGTTGATGGTCAGGTTTTGGTAGGCCGGGTTTGCTGCCGTGATGGCCCCGGTCACATTGGAGAACTGTCCAACAATACCGTCAGCCTTGGCATGAGCCAGACCGATGCCGACGCCGATGAATGGATTGATGGCCGAGTCAGGCATGAAGTCATAAATGACATTACCCATCAGCGTCCAAACTTGCAGGTTGCCGGTAGGCGATCCGCAATTCGGGGAGGCTGCCGTACGGATCACGCCAGGAGCGCAAAGGCCCAGGATGGCTTGATTGGTGCCGCCACGGATCGAGTCGACGTCACCAGGGCGATAGCCGCCCTCGAGTTCAACGCGCCAGTTGCTATTGACCCTGTAGCCGAGCCGAGCAAAGCCGGTCCAGTCTTCCTTTTGGCTCAGATTCCAAACATACGGCTTGCCATTCGCTGACGTATTCTTGGATTCGAGCTCGAACTTGTCTGGCCAATGATAGCCAAGATCCACTGCGCCGTACCAGCCGGCGTCTTGAGCAGCCGCGCCGGATGCGACGCAAACCGCAGCTAATGCGGCTCCTGCCAGAAGTTTGAATTTCATATTGAGAGCCCTCTCCTGCCCTAGCGCTTCGGCCATGTGGCCCAGCGCCGTTATATCAACCTATCGGCGTCGCGAAAGTGTCGCCGAAGCCACACTACGACCCATTTTCATGAGTCAATCGAACACTCGTGGACCACGTTACACAAAAAACGCACTCACAAGCAACTCCACGCCGCTTTTACTGGGGCACAATCGGACACTCACCCGATCCTACCATCCCCTAATGTCGCATAGAACCCATAGGCCGCGCTTCAGTTCCATCTTTTATTCAAGCCATTGTCAGGCTGCCGGTTTGCGGGACTTTCGACCTCGCGATCCTAAGGATTGTGGCCTGTTTAGGGACTTTCGGAATTCGTCCCTGCGTTCATGGATGGAGGCGATAACCAAGCCCATGGGGACGCCGATTTCCACCAGGACAGCTTCGGAAAGCTGGAGGCTGGCTTCAACAGTTTCGGGAACCGCATCGGTTGCGCCGAGCTCATATAGCCGTTGGGCATGTAACGCGTCTCGCGCGCGAGCAACAATGGTCAGCTCGGCTCTCATCGTACGCGCAATGGCCACGACGGTTTCCACCCCATCAGGCGCGTCCATTGTGACCACCAATGCTGGAGCGGTTTCCAGTCCGCATCGCTTTAGGAATTCCGGCTTTGAGGCGTCGCCGTAGAAGATGGAAGCGCCATGAGCTCGACCTGCCTCCACCAATCGTGGATCACGCTCGGCAGCGAGCCAGGGTATCTCATGGCGATCTAGCATTTCGCCAACCAGCCGCCCCACCCTGCCGTAACCCACAACCAAGACCCGTGGGCCAGTCGGGCCAAGCTCCGGTTCCGGTACTAGAGTCTCCAGGCCACTCCGTCGTCCACCAACGCGCAGCCCAATAGCCGCGAGTCCAGGAATACAGATCATTGAAAGCGTCGATGCCACCAACAGCGTCTGACCTAGCTCTCGGGGTACCACTCCATCACCCATCGCCGCTGAGAGGATGACGAAGGCAAACTCCCCGCCGCCTGCCAAAAGGAGGGCAGCCTCTGCGGCGCTGCGCCAAGTCAGCCCAAAGACGCGCGAAAGACCAAATACCACCAACCCATTGATTGAGATCAAGCCGACGGCAATTGCGAGGACCAGGATCGGTCGCGCAACCAATAGCGACAGATCCAACCCGATCCCGACAGAGAGAAAGAAGAGGCCTAACAGCAAGCCTTTGAAGGGCTCAATCGTCACTTCGACCTGGTGGCGGTATTCGGTTTCCGCCAGCAAAAGTCCGGCAATAAATGCACCCAGCGCCATGGATAGGCCGGCCACGGCGCTGATCATTCCAGCCCCAATGATGACGAGCAAACAGGTGGCCATGAATAGCTCTTCGCTCTTGGCCCGAGCCACAGAGCGCATCATCGGTCGCAGCAGCAAGCGACCAAACAGCAGGAGTGCCGCAACCGCCACGACGGAAGGAGCGAAGGTTAGGAGCACGTCAGGCGATAGGGCTCCGGCCTCACGGTGGCCCAGAAAAGCCAGGGTAATTAAGATCGGTGCGACCGCCAGATCCTGAAACAAGAGCACTGAAAAGGTTGCCCGACCCGCAGTAGAGTGCTGACGACGGTGCTCGGTCAGGATCGGCATCACCAATGCGGTGGAGGATAGAGCCAGGGCGACGCCGACGGCGGCCGCCGCCGCCGCGCTGCCCAACCCGCCCATCAGGCCAACCCCGGCAATCGCCGCTGTACTTAGGGCAACTTGGGCCGCACCGAGCCCGAACACATATCGCCGCATAAGTCGTAGGCGCTCCCAGGACAGCTCAAGCCCGATCATGAACAAGAGAAACACTACGCCAAGCTCTGCCAGCTGAGCGACTTGGTCTGGTCGAGCGATCGTAAACGACTCCAGGATCGGGAATCTTCCCGCCAAGGCCCCCAAGCCCCATGGCCCCAAGACGACACCGGCACCGAGGAACCCCAAGATCGGGCTGACTTTCCACTGCCGAAACAACGGCACGACCACCCCGGCCGTTGCCAGAAACAGCACCACGTCTTTGTAGTCGCCGGTGGAAACCTGAGCGTCCATTCGCCCTCCCTACAATCAAGACACTATGACCTTGTCGAGTTGACTTGCGGAAGGGGCCTTGCCGGACTTAAGAGCTGGATATGCGAATTGGATTGATCACCGCGTTTGTACTTCTGGCCCTCGGGACGAGTTCCGAAGCCGCAACCTTTCAGCAGGGCGGGCTTAGGATCAGTGAGCCTTGGTCACGATCGGCAGCGGCCCACACCACTGGAGCTGGATATCTAACTCTGACCAACACCGGCAAAGTCGCCGAAACGCTCATGGCGATTGAAACCCCCGCCGCAGCGCGCGTCGAAATGCACAAAACCTCAATGGCAGCAGGTATGATGTCCATGAAGCGACTGGATAAGGGCCTGATTTTGCGGCCTGGGGAGTCGGTCAGTTTCGCGCCTGGCGGCTATCACCTGATGCTTGTCGACTTGAACAAGGCCCTCAAGGCCGGAGACGCGTTTCCGGCTACCCTAGCGTTTCTATCGGGCACCAAGATCCAGGTGGTTTTTCCGGTCAAGGCTACCGGCTCGGTTGGTGCCGATCACATGAGCCATCATTAGGCCAAGGGTCTGAATGAGGTTTTCGGGGCTTCCAACTTACGAAAATGTAACGTGGCCAGCGCGTTCACGACCGGCATGATGTTCTATCCCCCGCCCCCGCCTCAAAGGTCAATTATGAAAAGTCATTGGTTTGCCACCGCTACGGCACTTTGTGTTCTATTCGCACAGCCCGCGATGGCTGCCGACGCAGACCTCAGGGCCGCCCGTATGGGGACCTGGGGCTATGACATGGCGGGTCGAAATACCGATATTGCGCCGGGACAGGACTTCTTTGATCACGCCAATGGCGGCTTTGTGGATAGACTGGTGATCCCGGCAGACCGCACGCGCTATGGATCGTTCGACGCCCTTCGAGAGCTGTCAACCCAGCGGATGCGGGCGGTGGTTGAAACTGCGGCGGCTACCAAGACTGCCAAGGGTGACGAGGCGAGGATCGGGACGCTCTATCGCAGCTTTATGGACGAAGCCAAGGTGGAAAGCCTGGGCACAAAGCCGATAGGATCCGCCCTAGCGGCTATCCGAAAGGCAAGGAGCGCCTCGGACATCGCACGGATAATGGGGCAAAGCCAAAGGGGATTTGGCAACTCGATCTTCGGTGCCTTTGTCTATGATGATGCCAAGGATCCATTGCGATACACGACCTATCTTGGCCAAGCTGGTCTCGGGCTGCCTGATCGCGACTATTACCTAGACGCCAAGTTCGCGCCCCAAAAAGCCAAATACGAGGCCTATGTCGGACAACTTCTGACGCTTTCAGGTTGGGAAAATCCTGTGGAAAACGCCAAGGCTATTGTCGCGTTAGAGACTGAGATCGCCAAGGTATCCTGGACTCGCGCCGAACGACGCGACGCTACAAAAACCTATACCCCGATGGACGTTGCGGACCTACCCCGCTTTGCTCCGGGGTTTGACTGGAAAGCCTTCCTGGCCGGTTCTGGAATGACCAATGCCAAGCGGGTTGTTCTGAGAGAAAACACTGCTTTCCCCAAGATCGCGGCCATATACGCCACGACGCCTCTATCTACCCTGAAGGCATGGACCGCATTTGGCATCGCCGATCAGGCCGCGCCCTATTTGCCCAAGGCGTTCGACCGAGCTCACTACGATTTCCGGGACAAGACCCTAGCTGGCCAACTGGAACAACAGGCCCGTTGGAAACGTGGTGTCGCCCTGGTGGACGGACAAATCGGCGAGGCGCTCGGCCGCCGCTATGTTGAGACCTATTTCCCGGCCTCGGCCAAGGCGACCATGCAGGGTTTGGTGGGAGATATCCTGACCGCCATGAAGGGCCGCATTGAACATCTGGACTGGATGGGTGACGCCACCAAGGGCAAGGCCCTTGAGAAGCTGTCTAAGGTTAGCGTTATGATCGCTTATCCGGATACGTGGCGCGACTATTCCGCCTTGGCCCTCAAAGAGGGTGATCTCTACGGTAATGTGGAGCGCGCCATAGGCTTTGAGGCCAATCGGACGACCCAGCGCCTTAATGACCCCGTGGACCGCAAGGAATGGGGCATGACCCCGCCCACGGTGAATGCCTATTACTCCCAGACCAAGAACGGAATCGTCTTCCCAGCGGCCATTTTGCAACCGCCATTCTTTGATCCGCAGGGCGATATGGCGATCAATTATGGGGCGATCGGCGGGGTCATCGGCCATGAGATTACCCACGGCTTCGACGACCAGGGCCGCAGTTCCGATAGCGACGGCCGCTTGACGCAATGGTGGACACCTGAAGACGACGCGAAGTTCAAGGCCAAGGCGGCTAAGCTTGGCGCGCAATACTCTGCTATTGAGATCCTACCCGGCGCGCGCATCAATGGGGATCTCACCATGGGCGAGAACATCGCCGACTTGGGTGGGCTACTCTTGGCGTTGGATGCCTATCACGTCTCGCTTAAGGGCCAGCCAGCTCCGGTGATCGACGGCCTGACCGGCGACCAGCGGGTGTTTCTGGGCTGGGCACAGGTGTGGCGCGGCAAGTCACGAGAAGAGCGGGCGCGTCAGATGTTGGTGGCAGATCCACATTCGCCGGAGCGGGCGCGTGTTAACGTGCCGGTTCGCAATATTGATGCCTTCTACGAGGCGTTTGGGGTCAAGCCTGGCGACAGGATGTACATAGCCCCGGAGAATAGAGTTCGGATCTGGTAGGGCTTAAGGCACGGGGCGATTAAGGATCGCCCGCGCGGCCCAGGCTCCCGTGGCGAGGCAGGCCTGCAAGAGATAGCCACCGGTCGGAGCCTCCCAGTCCAGCATCTCGCCGACCACATAGGTGTTGGGTACGGCGTGCAGCTGCAGGTCCGGCCCAACAGCCGAGAAAGCCACACCCCCCGCGCTCGAAATGGCGCGGGCTAGAGGCCTGATGCCCGTCAGCTGCAAAGGCGCGTGCTTGATAGCCTTAGCCAAGGCAGCGGCCTCGACGGGTAGCTTCAAACCATGGGCCTCACGCAGCAGGTGTACCTCCAATGATGAGAGGCCAGCGGCCTTACGCAGGCGATTGGCGAGGGTTTCTCCTGGCCGGGCCTGAGCAAGCCGCGAGGCGATGTCGGCCTCTTTGAGGCTAGGCCGCAGATCAATCTGGAGCGTGGCGGCCCCGTTCGCCAGGATCGCGTCGCGTAACGGTGCCGACAGCGCGTAGACCGCCCCGCCCTCTAAGCCATAGTCAGTGACCATGGCCTCGCCGGGGACAGATTGGCCGGCAAAGCTCAGGGCGACAGCTTTCAAGGGTTGGCCACCGAAACGCGCGCGAAATATTGCGCTCCAGGCGACATCAAACCCGCCATTGGCCGGCTTGAAGGGATTTAGGGTGACGCCTTGCGCCTGCAGTGTGGGCAGCCAGGATCCGTCCGACCCCAGCCGCGGCCAGCTGGCTCCACCCAGGGCAAGAATCGTCGCATCTGGACCCAGCACGCCGGATCGAGGTTCCCAACCGCGCCAAGCCGAACGAGTTTCGACCCGAACCCCCTGGGCCTGGAGGCGACCGAGCCAAGCGCGGAGCAGGGGCGAGGCCTTCATGGTGGCCGGAAACACCCGCCCGCTGGATCCGACAAAGGTCTCCTGTCCCAGGTCACGGGCCCAGGCCCGGAGCGCTTCAGGCGGAAAGACTTCCAACATCGGTCTGAGGACTTCGGCGGCGTCGCCATATTGGGCGACCAAGGACTCAAAAGGTTCGGAATGGGTGAGGTTCAGCCCTCCCCTGCCTGCCATCAGGAACTTGCGGCCAAGCGACGGCATGGCGTCTTGCAATGTGACCCTTGCACCGCCTTGGCTAAGCACTTGAGCTGCCATCAGGCCAGCCGGTCCGCCTCCGACAATATCGACGTGTAGTGCGGCCAAGGTGCAAGGACTCCGGGTTGCCGGAACGCCTTTAGAGTATCGGGGGTATCGCGACGATCCAATTATTTTGACACTTTCGTCAAAAATTTCCTCGACCAAAAAATAACCCGCTGCGGGGGATAATCGCAGCGGGTCGTATTTTGAGCTCTCGCTCGTATCGAGCGGGCGTTTCCTCCCCGAAACGCCGGAGACAGAAAGTATTGCGCCTTCTTGCCTCACGCAGGATCGAAAAGAAGGCAATTCTTACCCTGAGTCAATGCGGTGAAATCGACATTGGGGCCGAAACTAAGCTCGAAACAGCCAAACCTACGGATAGGTTAATCTGGATCCTACTTTTTTGACGTCTACGTCAATTATTTTCTATCTGGCCGTGCAGTCTCCTAAATGGCGCGCAGTGTGCTTCGAAAACGAAGTCTGGGCGCGACGCAGTCACCGGGCCGATGCCACGCGCTGTGAGTGACGCTGCCGCCTTCGCCACCATGCCAACCGGCACCAGTAGGCCGTTGGGTCGACGGGTGGCACCGTCAGCGACCAGTGCCGAGATGATCGGTTCGTCGTCAAGGCTGGCAGGCCAGATTAAAGTAGCGCTGCTGTGCGCAATCGCTCGGGCCTCGATAATCCGCAGAAAAGCCTCTGCGGCGGTCAAGTGCGGCACACTCCAGTTGGCACCCAGCGAGGCTGCCAACTGAGCTTGGCTCTTGAGGATGACGCCGTCGTCGAGCGGCTTGAGACCATTGGCCACCAAGGTCGCCCCGGTTGTGGTGATGTCGACCACGAGTTCGGCCAACCCAGACGCTGGGGCGCCCTCTGTTGCGCCGCTGGACTCGGTAATCCGATAATCCACGACGCCGTGGCGTGCGAAATAGCTTCGTGTCTGGGCAAGGTACTTGGTGGCGACCCGCATGCGCCGACCGGTACGAGACAACAAATCGTGGGCGACCTCTTCGAGATCGGCCATGGTCTCTACATCTAGCCAATTCTTGGGAACCGCCACCACGAGATCAGCCCGACCAAAGCCAAGCGCGCGGAGCAGCATAACGCGACGCTCAAGATCGTCCCCGCGCTCACGCAACAGATCCTCACCGGTAATGCCCATATGGACTTCACCAGCATCCAAGGCTTGGGCGATGTCTCCCGCCGACAAAAAGCGGACCTGAATATTCTGAACGCCCTTCAGCTCAGCGCTATAGCCGCGGGCCCCACCGGCCATAGAAAGGCCTAGGCCACAGTCAGCCAGCCAAGCCTCAACTTGTTCCTTCAGACGACCCTTCGAGGGTAGAGCTAAGATAAGAGGTTCGCTCATGATGCAGGCCTCAGAACGGCGCGGCCCGGACGAACCATGCAACCAACCGCCCGCCCGTCGTCTGGACCGCCCAATCGGCTAAGCAAACCATCGTACCGGCCCCCGACCGCGATCGGGAGATCGGGTCCAAGCTCGGCAGACCGAACCTCGAAGGTCAGACCATCATAATAGTCGAAGGTGTGTCCCAGCGCGGTCACGAACCGCACCCGATCCATCGGCAGACCGGCTGCGGCCATCCGCTCCAACCGAGTCCCCCAAACCACTATCTCGGCGCGCAACTTGACGGCGTTGCTTCCAGCGAGCGCGGACATGTGCTCAAGCGCCGCCCTCGGCGTCGCATCAATGGCTAGGAACGCTCTGATGGCTTCAGCCTGCCGAAGACTTAGCGAGGGAGCCGCCGCCGCTTGCGCTTTCCGGATTAGACGTTGAGCAATTTCGGCCGGGCCACGTCCACCTACGGGATCAATTCCTGCCAAGGCCCATATGTCTTCAAGCATTCGACTGGCCTCTTCCGGTGAGCGGGTCGCTAAAATGTCCGTCAGCCCGCCGCCCGAGGGGGGCTTCTCTTCCCGACCGGCCCGCGCCAGTTCAGCTTGCAACAAACGTGGACGTGATGCCGCCCGCGTGAGGCGAGCAGCCAGGGCCGGCGGAAGGTGTAGTCCCGCGATCAAGGCTGAGAACAGGCCGACATCACCCAGCCAAATCGAAAGGTCAGACCGACCGCCCGCACTTGCCGCATGCCAAGCCAGACTCACAACATCAACATCAGCCTGCGGTGAGACCTGACCGCGATCAAATCGTTCCAGGCCGATCTGGGGAAATTCCTCCGGATTCTGGGTCATCGGTGGCGCGGCCCGAAACACCATGCCCTCGTAAAGATAGAGCCCGGAAGAGGCAGGCTGATCGAGGTGCATTCGCGCCACCGGCACGGTGAAATCAGGACGCAAACACGCTTCTTCACCGCCCTCTGATTGCACGACAAAAAGCCGAGACCGCAGGGCCTCACCCGCCAATTCGAGTAGCAGGCCAAGCGGCTGCAAAATCGGCGTGTCGACGATCTGTGCGCCCACAGCAAGAAACGGTGCGCGTATGGCGGCCAACTTTTCTGGCGGGACGCGAGGCTCTGAACGCATGTTCTAGGCCTCCAAAATGCGAAGCAGGGTCGGGATTAGATCGCCACGCGACACCGTCTGTTGACCCGGGCGTTCGGCGCGCCAAGCGTCGTTATCTTTGACGCCCGCAGACAGCTCCCGGCCCAAATCCAGATCCTTGATGGTCACCGTACCCGCCGCAATCTCGTCTCCACCCAGGATGACAGCGGCTGGCGAAAGACGCCGGTCGGCATATTTCATCTGCGGTCGCATGCCTGAGGTTCCGAGGTAGACCTCAGCTGCAATCCCGGCCGCGCGCAGTTCGCCCACCACCTGGAAGTAGGCGGCCATGTCGTCTTGGCTAAAGGCAATCACCACCACTGGACCACGGGCGCGGATAGCTTGGTCCCGGCCTGCAGCCCGCAGCGCCTGAGCCAAGCGAGAGACGCCGAACGAGAAGCCAGTCGCTGGGACGCGTTCCCCAGTGAAGCGCGCCACCAGATCGTCATATCGGCCGCCGCCACCGACTGAGCCGAACTTCAGCGGAAGCCCCTTGTCGTCCTTGGTCTGGAGCAACATTTCGGCCTCGAAGACGGTGCCGGTGTAATATTCCAAGCCACGAACGATTGAGGGGTCGAACTGGGCCTTGTCCGCGGCAACGCCCATGGATGAGAGCGCCTGATCGATCTGTCGAAGCTCAGCCAAACCCTCATCGCCCTCAATCGATCCGTCGATCACATTGGCGATCCGGTCCAGAGTTTCAGAACGCCCGGGGGCCCCGGCAGCGGTAAAGGCCAACACGGCCTCGGCGGCGGAGGCCGATAGCCCTGCCCCCTTGGTGAAGGCCCCGGACTCGTCCTTACGACCCTCGCCCAACAGTAGCCGCACACCGTCAGGGCCCAAGCGGTCGAGCTTATCGACGGCGCGTAGCACGCCGAGCTTCTGGCCCTCTGTGGTGACCCCGGCCGTCGCCAAGAGGCCATTCAGCAGTTTGCGGTTATTGATCTTGATGACATAGCCGCTGTCCGGCAGTCCCGCTGCATTGAGACCCTCGGCCGCCATGGCGATGATTTCAGCGTCGGCTTCCGGTCGGGCCGAGCCCACCGTGTCAGCGTCGCACTGTGTGAACTCCCGGTAGCGACCAGGTCCGGGCTTTTCATTGCGCCAGACACTGCCAAAGGCATAGCGGCGGAAAGGCTTGGGTAGTCCCTCCCAGTTTTGCGCCACGAACCTAGCTAGCGGTGCTGTCAGGTCGTAGCGCAGGGCCATCCACTGCTCGTCATCATCCTGCAGGGCAAAAACCCCCTCATTGGGGCGGTCGGCGTCGGGCAGGAACTTGCCGAGCGCATCGGCATATTCCAGAGCGCCGGTATCGAGAGCCTCGAAGCCATAGCGCTCGTAAACCTCCGACACCTTGGTCAATATCTGGCGTTCGGCGGCCAGGTCGCGGACGCGACGGTCGACAAAGCCACGGGGGCTGCGGGCCTCAGGCCGAGAGGATGCATCAGACATGGCGCGCGCTTAGGCCAAGGCGGCGCGCGCGGCAAGGCGGCGCGGGGTGGATCGAAGGTTTAGCATGGTCAAAGTCCCTTGAGTTTAGTCTCAGGGATGGAGCGCGACATCGGCCCCATCCGCATTGCGGGGGCCGGTATCGAGGTCTGCTTTAGATAAAGCGCACCCCGCCGATCCCGCTATGGCAGGTCAGTTGATGGTGGCCGTGATGATGCGCGCAGATGCTCATGTGGGCAGCCTCATAACCCAAACGGCTTAACAAGGCGAGTCAGCCGATGACCCCGGTGCCGCCGGTGGCGGCAATCACCTGACCCTGGATGAACTCCGCGTCCGGTGACAGTAGATACTCCACGAGCGAGGCATAGTCGGAATCACGGGTGGCTCGACCTGAGGGATTGGTCCGGGCGGCACGGTCGACCACGGCCTGGGCGGCTTCCTCCCCGCCAACCATGGAGGCGACCGATGTGGTATGAACCAAGCCAGGTGCGACGCCATTGATGCGAACACCGCGCGGCGCAAGCTCGGCCACCAGATAGCGCACAATCGCCTCTGCCAGAGCCTTGCCGACGCCGAGCGCCCCGTAGTTGGTCGAAGGAATCCTCGACCCCATGCTCGTGATGAAAACGATGCTGGAGCCGCGCGATAGCAGATGCTGTGCCGCATGGACGAGATAGAGCAGCGACAATCCGTTGGTCTCAACCGCCTGGCGGAACTTGGCGAGGTCAGCCCCCAGGAGAGTCGTTGGATAGATCATGGCGGCAGAATGGACGACGTGGGTCACGGCGCCCGCCTGGGCGATCAGGTCCGCAGCTCCCTCAGGACTGCCAACATCGCAGCGGACGGTCTGGACCTGCGCACCCAAAGCGGACAGCTCCGCGTGCGCAGCCGCAGCGGCGTCCTCATCACTATGATAGGCCAGAACCAGTTTCGGATAAGTCCTGGCCAACCGGCGGGCAATCGCCAGACCGATACCCTTGGTACCGCCGGTGATCAGAACGCTCATGGGTTGGGCATCCCACCGCTGAGGTCGGGGGATTTATAACTCATATTGGCCAAGGCCGGGCTGGCATCGGCGACATCAAAGGCGCTCATCAGACCTGCAAACCGGGCTTGAACAATGGCGCGCATATCCGGGTGGGTGAAGATGTAGCGTTCCTTGGCGCGGATGGCTTCCAACACCCTTTGCCCCACCCGCGCCGGATCAATGCCGTTCTCGACGGCTGAGTTTGCGACGATCTCACTGACGGTCGGCCCGCCATATTGCGCCTGACGCGCTCGACCCGACTGATTGATCTTGGTCTTGACGAAGCCGGGGCAGAGCACCGCCACGTTGATATTTTCTGGGGCCAACTGACCAGCCCAACCTTCGGACATCGCGACAACAGCATATTTGGTGGCGCTATAGGGCTCCATGCCGGGCGGTGAGATGTGGCCTGCCATAGAAGCCGTATTGACGAAGCATCCGCCCTCACCGTGGCTGCGGATCAGGGGCAGGAAAGTCTCAGTGCCGTAAACCACGCCCATCAAATTGACCGCCAGGATCCAATCCCAATCGGCGTGACTAACTTGATCTATCGGCCCGCCCGCCCCGACGCCGGCATTGTTGCAGACAACATGGACCTTGCCGAAGGTCTCGATGGTTTTGGCGGCCCCCTCCTCTACGGCTTGGCGGATCGCCACGTCGCAGAGCACGCTGCCGACCCGAATCTGACGCTCCTCGAGCTCGGATACCGCCTTCTGCAGAGGCCCCTCTTCAATATCGGCCAACATGACATTCATGCCAGCCTCGCCAAAGGCGTGCGCCATGGCCAAGCCCAGGCCGCTAGCCCCGCCGGTAATAAAGGCGGTCTTGCCTTTGACATCATCCATAGAAGTTTCCTTGTCTAAGACTTTAGCCGCGCAATGAGATCGGTGGTCGACGGATCGTGCGGCATGGAGGTGCGGCCTTCAAGCTCAGATAGTACCACGGCGGCAAGCGACTTTCCCAGCTCGACACCCCACTGATCGAAACTATTGATCCCCCAAATCACTCCCTCGACGAATACCTTGTGCTCATAGAGCGCGATGAGCGCCCCCAAGTGCTGGGGGTCGAGGCGATCCATCACAAGAAAGCTAGAGGGGCGGTTTCCCGGAAAGGTTTTCTGCGGTGTGAGTGCGGCAATTCGGCTGCGGGACAGACCTTGGGCTGCAAGGTCAGCGCGCACTATATCGGCCGATCTGCCCACCATAAGAGCCTCAGCCTGAGCAATGACATTCGCCAGGAGCTTCGCGTGCGCGGCGGGATCTCCCTCGAGGGTCTCACTGATCGCCAAGAAATCCACCGGGATCACATCGGTGCCCTGGTGCAGGGCTTGGAAGAAGGCGTGCTGACCATTGGTCCCGGCATCTCCGAACACACTGACCGCCGAAGAACGTGTCACCGCATCACCTGATGCCATCACCCGCTTGCCGTTCGACTCCATCTCTAGCTGCTGCAGGAAGGCAGGAAACAACCTTAGTCTCTGGGCGTAGGGGATCACCGCGCGCGTCGGTCGGTCCAAAACATTGCGATTGAAGATGTGGGCTAGAGCAAGCACCACGGGTAGGTTGGTCTCAAGCGGGGCAGCTTGAAAATGCGCGTCCATAGCCGCGCCGCCAGACAGCAATCCCTCAAATGCCTCAAAGCCCAGTGCAATGGCACAAGAGAGCCCGACCGCCGACCAAAGAGAGTAGCGTCCGCCTACCCAGTCCCAGAAGGCGAAGACCTGTTCGGGGGGAACACCAAATTCCTGCGCCACGCGTGGGGCCGCTGACACCGCCACCAGATGTTTATCTCCGGCCGGTCCTAGGGCTGCGCGCAGCCAGGCGCGGGCAGCCTCGGCGTTGGTGAGGGTTTCCTGGGTGGTGAAGGTCTTAGAGACCACAACGACGAGGGTTTCGGCGGGGTCCAAGCCGACCAAGGCGAGGGCCAGGTCTGACGGATCGACATTGGCGACGAAGCGGAGGTCGATCTTTGGCGTGAGAGGACGCAAGGCCTCCCATACCAGTCTTGGCCCAAGGTCAGAGCCGCCAATACCGATATGGATGACCGTCTTAAATGGACGGCCAGTCGCCCCGAGGTGCGCGGTAGATCGTGTAGCTTCTGAGAAAGCGCCAATCCTGCGCCGCATCGCTGAGACCTCGCGCGAGACCGAGGTGCCACCGGCAACAAACCTAGCACCCTGCGGCGCGCGCAATGCCATATGGAGGGCCGGACGTCCTTCGGAGGCATTGACGATCTCGCCGCCGAATAGTCGCGCCCGGGCGCGCTCCAGACCGGCGGCATCGGCCAACTTCAGCGCACTCTTGAAGTCGTCTAGGGACCAGGGTTGCTTAGAGAGATCAAGACGAATGCCGGCACCAGCTAGGGAAAGCCTTCCCATCCGATCAGGTTCCCCACGGAACAGATCAACGATCCGCCGGGCACGGACCGCAGGTGCGCGCGACTCAAGGTCGACCCAGGCGGCTGCGAGTTCAGTCATTGAGGGATCGGAACCTTGGCGACGGTAGGACGACGTTTACCATGTCGCGGTTAGCAAAGGACCAGCCTTCTGTCTCGACTTGCTTGCGAGGAATATCAAATGTCCTGCGACGCTGTAGCCGCTATCGCGTTTTTCTGGTTGGCCTCCACCGGGCCCGCGCACCCCACGGCGAATTATGCCGTCGCCCAGCCAGCCGCCGTTGCCCGCGAACCGATGTTTGTCGACATTGTACAGCGTGCCAGCCGCCTCAAGGCGCAGGTTGCCGCCTTTCAAGGCAACGACAAGCCGATCTCCGATGGGTTCAAAACTCAGGTTGGCGAGCTGGCGGCTCTGGACATGAAAGGCCACCTACTACTCGCCAAGCGCGGCACGGACGGGGATCTGAAGTGCATTCTGCGCGGCATTTCTCAGGACCTACCGGTGAAGTTAACTGCGGTCACTGCAGCGCCCGATCGCAAAACTAGGGATGGCGCGCTTAAGGAGATGGGATATCTGCTGCGGGACAATGTCGAGGTCATCACTGCACCGCCGACCCCTCCCGTTTAGCGAGCTGCCGCAGCCTCAAGCGCCCTAGCGACGATCGACCCAGTGAGAAGCTGGGGTAAAATCGTCGGCTCACCGCCATGGGCACCATAGACTAGATAGAGCGGAACCCCTGCCCGGCCATATTCTGCTAGCTCGGCGGCAATCTTGGCGTCACGTCGCGTCCAATCGGCTTTGAGATAAACTGCGCCGGTCTTGTTGAACGCGTTTGCCGCTTCCTGGGTGGAAAAAGCCACCTTCTCGTTCACCTGACAGGTCACACACCATGCGGCTGTGTAATTGACGAACACCGTTTTGCCGGCAGCCTGAGCCTCGAGCAGCTTTTCACGGCTATAGGGTTGGTAGGGAATGTCCGAACCCTGAGCCAAGGATTCGGGACCAACGGCCACGGAGTATCTGGGCACGACCACCGCAAAAATCGACGCTGCCAGCAGAACGACCCCTAGGACTGTCAGGAAGATCGGCCGTCCGCCCGCTAAGTGTTGGCGCTGAACAATTCCCATGATCCAGGCCGCCAGGGCCAGCACGATCGCGGCAGCAAATAGCCGCGCCAGTGCGTCAGAGCCCGATCCAATCACCAGGACCCATGCCAACCATGCAGCCGCCCCGTACATCGGGAACGCCATGAGTTTGCGGAACCCTTCCATCCAGGGTCCCGGACGGGGAAGTTTGGTCAATAGGGCCGGGACGAATGCTGCCAGGGTGAAGGGCGCAGCAAAGCCTAGGCCTAGGCCTAGGAATACAGCCAAGGCAGCAGGTGCAGATTGGGTGAGTGCCCAGCCTAGAGCTGGTGCCATGAACGGTGCGGTACACGGGGCGGCCACCACCACGGCCAGCGCACCCGTGAAGAAAGCCCCTGCCATCCCACCACGAGAAGCCGCCTGGGAGCCCAACCCCTGAAGCGAGCCGCCGATCTCAAACAGACCCGACAGGTTCAAAGCGACCCCAAGCATGAGCAGGGCCAGAACCGCGACCAGCGGCGGTGACTGCAATTGAAATCCCCAGCCCACGGCCGAACCCCCAGCGCGCAGCGCGATCAAGGCACCCGCCAGCGCTAAGAAGGTCGCCAAAACACCTACTAGGAAAGCTAAGCCCTGAGCCTGCGCCTCGCGTCGTTCGTGGGCGTGGGACGCCAGAGAGGCAGCCTTCAAGGCCAAGACCGGAAATACGCAGGGCATTAAGTTCAAGATGAGACCACCTAGGAAGGCAAATGCCACGGCACCGACTAAACCTAGCCCCGGCGTGTTGGCCACCTTAGCTGGCGGCGATCCCAACCCCCGTGCGGCGGCAGGTAAGACACCTGCCTGCGCGCTGAGCTCGTAGCCTTTACCCGACACCACCAAGACGCCTCCTAGAAGCTCTGGTACGGCCTTAGTTTCGGATCCAGGCGTCGGCGCAAGCGTGAGCGTAAGGCCTTCAGGGCCGCGCTCTATCTGCTGCGGTTTGGCGTGATCAATCACGTCCGCGGCAAAGGGGTAGAAATAGGCGTCCGCGAAGTCTGCGCCCTTGAGCGCTGAGCCGGTGACGGCAAGCTTAAGGGTCTCTCCCGCCTTGACGACAACACCGACCAAGTCTCCGGATTTCGGGGATGTGGCGAGAGCTTGGCTGATCTTTTCGCCCCAAACTGGCGTCAGGGGTGCCGGGGTCGGCGTTACGGGCAGGTTCAAGGCGAGATCGGCATCCTGGGGCACACAAACGTCAGCGCAGACCAGGAGCGAGACGTGAGCCTTAAGGCTAACACTCTGACCCGGGCGCGCCGAACGCGGGGCCCTGATCGCGACCGGCAGAAGTACCCGGTCATGGTAGCCATAGTTCATCAAAGGACCGGTCGGTTGCCGCGTTGGCGTCGCCCAGATGATGTCGCCAGCGCTCCAGCCGGAGGGCAGTGTCCACTTGATCTCGGTTGCGGCACCTGAGTCGCCTGAATTGCGCCAATAGGTGTGCCAGCCCGGCTGAATATCCTGCACCAGCGCCACATAGGTTTCGCCGCCAGGGGAAACACCGGTGGTCTGGCTCACCAACTCGACCGTTACATGCGGTGTCTTGACCGGCTGGGCCATTGCCGGGAGCCCAGCAAGCAAGGTCAGGGCGGCAAGGAGGTTGGCAATACTTTGAGTCATGGACTGGGCCGGATCTCTACTGTTGGTCGGCTATATGCCTGTGGAACAGCCATACGCCAAGACAGTCGCTATGGTTACGGCTCGACTCGCGACGTGCTGCAGCCGCATCATCAACGAATCATCCCTGTTGACCTCGGAGACCGGCAATGCCCGCCCAGTTTGACGATATCGAGATTGGAACTGTGGCGTCGCTCGGTGAGATTCGCCTGGATCGCCGGGCGATGGAGGCCTTCATTGCGGCGTTCGCGCCAGGGTGGCCGTTGGAACGCGGCGCTCCCGATGCCATGGTCTATGCCGTCTGGGCGAGACTCGACACCGCCACGACCATGAACTGGCCGCAGACCAAGCGCCTGGGCGTCGATGCCCTGCGTTGGGTGCGCAATCCGCCAGCTGGCGAGGTTTTGCGTGGTCGCATGACCGTCATGGGCAAAGACCCAGTCGGCGAAGGCAAAGGGATCATCATCGCCCAGCATGACTTGTTGGACGAAGCGGGTCGGCTGGTATTTTCCTGCCTGACCCGCAGCGTCTTTGCGCGTTGAACTAGGCGTTAGCAGCCTCTTGTTGCATGGCCACTGTGGCAGCTTTGTACATCTGTAAGGCGATCAGGCGGTCCCATCCGACCAAGCTCATAAGGTGAGCGTAGATTTGTTGTAGGGCCCCGTTGTCGCGAAGCTCAGCAAATTTATCGTGAGGCAGCGCATTGAGCTTCTCTTCGGAGACGCCAAAGAATTCCGCAACAATTTGAGGCTCTGCCGTTGAGCCATCTTCGTTGACAGGTGTATGGGTCGCCGTCTTGCTCTCGAACAAATCCAAGTCCTTGAGCATCTGTACAAAATTGGCGGTGCGCTGACGCTCAACCTCGTAGTTGTTGCAGAACTCTATGCAATTCTTGGTGTACTCGGTCGGCTGATCCTTCTCGTCAAAGAAGGGCATGTCGCCGCCTTCGGTAATGAACTCAGCATTGCGATCGATGCAGAGCACCGACTGGCCAGCGGCCTGATCATTGGCGAAGACAAAGGGATAGCGGCGGATATAGGCTGGGATATAGACGCCAGCCTCGAACAGCCCGTCCTCTCGCAGAAAGATGTTTTCGTTGCTGTTGAGGCCCATGACCGCCAATGGCGTCTTATCGTCGCCGACGAAGATGATCGGGCCGGTCACAGCCGACAGCGAGAACTCGGTTACCGCCAAGGGAACCGCGTGGCCGGCACGGGCAAAGCCGAAAGGGCCGTCCATGCGCTTGACGCCCAGGGTCCGGTGCATCTCTGGAGAGAGCGGTTCGGGCTTCGAATAAAATAAAACACTGCCGGTGATCTGGCCGCTGTTGGTGGTGACGGTCGCCATGAAATGCCTTCAAATTGTTGGGCGCAAACGCAAGTTTTGGGACCGATTCCGAAATTGCGGACCCGAAAGGTCGCCGCTTCTAACCGATCAGCGCACGGGCGGCAAATGGGGTGGAGGGATGCTTGCCTACCAAGCGCATTGGGTCTTCAATCACGCCATAAGAATTCAGAGACTAACAGCATTTTAGAGGAGGCATTTCCAATGGGTATTTTCTATCCCGACATTCTCGACCAAAAGACCGCGCCACGCACGTTTAGCTACGGCGACAAGGACGTTATGCTGTATGCTCTGGGTGTCGGACTGGGGCAGGACCCCATGAATGAGACAGAGCTAGCATTCGTCTACGAAAAGGATCTCAAAGTGGTCCCGACGGCAGCGACCGTGCTGTCTTCTGGGGCGCGCGGCACGGCAGGCCCCGCGCCGGACATGCCCGCTGGTCACCGACCCAGTCAGATCAACTTCCTTATGGTGGTTCATGGCGAGCAGAAGGTTGAACTCCATAAGCCCTTGCCCGCCCAAGGCACCTTCACCGCCTCCAGCCGTACCGTCGGTGCCTATGATAAGGGTGCCGGCAAGGGTGCGGTTATCCTCAACGAAACCGTCTGGACCGACGATAAGGGCGAGAAGGTCGCCACCTTGACGGGCTCTACCTTTGCCCGCGGCGACGGCGGATTTGGAGGCCCATCCGAAGGCGCACCGGAGCCCCACACTGTGCCGAGCCGCGCGCCGGACATGTCAGTGGACTTTACCACCCGGGAAGATCAGGCCCTGCTCTACCGGCTCAACGGCGACCGCAATCCGCTGCACTCCGACCCCGGTATTGCCAAGCGGGCGGGGTTTGATCGGCCGATCCTGCATGGCCTCTGCACCTACGGCATCACCTGCCGCGCCGTACTGCAGGCGATTACGGGTTTTGATCCTGACCAAATTCTCAGCCATCAGGCGCGTTTCTCAGCCCCTGTATTTCCAGGTGACACCATCACGGTGGACCTGTGGACCGATGGCAAGGCAATCTCGTTTGAGGCCCGGGTCAAGGCGCGCAGCGTCACCGTGATCAAGAACGGCCTGACGATGTTGCGCTAGCCCAGCCCTTGATTTCGGTCACAAGACAGGCCGGGGTTGGGTAAGCGCGCCATAGAGGTCTATCCTCCGATCACGGAAGAAACCCCAGGCGGCGCGGTGGGCAGCCAGGAAATCCAGATCAAATTGCGAGCTGACGATTCCATGCTCGTCTCGACCAAGCTCAGACACCAGATCGCCACGGTGGTTCGCAATGAAGGAAGAGCCGTAGAATCTCTGCCCGCCACCGGGATAGTCCGCCCACGGTTCAAACCCGGTGCGATTAGCCCCAATAACGGGGATGACGTTGGAGACCGCGTGACCTTGCATGGCGCGCCGCCAGGGCAAGGCTGTATCCAGGGTATCGTCGTGGGGCTCAGATCCAATAGCCGTTGGGTAGAGCACAACCTCGGCCCCCATGAGGGTCATGGCGCGGGCCGCCTCCGGATACCACTGGTCCCAGCAGATACCGACCCCCAGCCGCCCGAACCGCGTATCCCAGACCTTGAAGCCAGTATCCCCGGGTCGGAAATAGTACTTCTCCATGTAGCCAGGTCCGTCGGGAATATGGCTCTTTCGATAAAGGCCCATCAGCGAACCGTCGGCATCGACCATGACGAGGCTGTTGAAATAGTGGGGCCCCTCACGTTCAAAGATCGAAATCGGCAGCACCACCCCAAGCTCTGCGGCCAGGGGAGCCAGCGCCGTGACGCAGGGGTGGGTGCGCCAGGGATGGGCCTGTGCAAACCAGCGTTCCTCTTGGGCGACACAGAAATAGGGACCCTGGAACAGCTCTGAGGGCAGGATCACCTGCGCGCCCTGGGCGGCGGCTTGGCGGATCAGGTCGGTGGTCTTGGCGATATTGCCAGCCAGATCATCGCTGTAGGACGTCTGAAGCGCGGCGACGGTGATAGTGCGGGGCATCAGGCGGGCTCCTGCTGGGTAATACAGTGGAACGAGCCACCGCCCGATAGGACAGCGCGCGAGGGCAAGGCGATCACTGCGCGGTCAGGGAAGAGGCTTTGTAAGACTTGCCGCGCCAAGTCGGCAGATTGGGTTGTGCCATAGGTCGGCATTATCACCGCGCCGTTGGCGATGATGAAGTTCATATGGCTGGCCGGGGCCGCGCCACCCTGCTCGCTGTCGATCCAGCCCGGTGAGGGGATGCGGATGACCTTGAGCTTGTGGCCATCGGCGTCCGTCATGGCGGCTAGATCCGCGGCGCATGCGTCATAGGCATCGGCATTCACGTCGCCCCGGCCCCAGGCAACCGGGCAAACCACGGTGGAGGGGGCGACGAACCGGGCGAGGTTATCGACATGGCCGTCTGTGTGGTCATTAGCTAGGCCAGCGCCCAGCCACAGCACCTTGCGCGAGCCCAAGGCTTTGGCAAGAGCGGCCTCCGCCACGGGTTCAGTCCAACCGGCGTTACGGTTGGGATTGAGTAGGCATTGGCGGGTGGTGAGGATCGTCCCAGCCCCATCATGATCCAAGGCGCCACCCTCAAGTATGATGTCGTTGGGCACCATGGCGACGCCAGAGGCCTGCGCGACCTGGCTGGCCACTTCGTCGTCGTAGTCAAGCAGGTACTTGCCGCCCCAGCCATTGAACGTAAAACCGAGTGCTGCCTCGCCGGTCGGCGTCTTAGCAAAGATCGGGCCTGTATCACGGAGCCAGATGTCGCCGAACCGGCCGGGCACAATCTCGAGACCCACCACATCGCCCAGAAGGCGGCGCGCATCAGCCTCGCCTTGCGGCGTGCCGGTCATCAGTCGCACGCGCTCGCGGCCGGGACCGGCCAAAGCTCGGGCCAAAGCCGCGACCTCGGCCTGAGCAGGCGCAAGGTTGTCTTCCCACAAATCCGCATGGCTGGGAAACCCCAGCCACATGGCCCGGTGCGGTGCCCACTCGGCAGGAATGGTCAGGTTCATGGAGTCCTCAGAACAGCGCCCGGCAGATGCGACCCCGCGCCCCATCCGTCAAGCAAAAGGGCGACCCATCGCTGAGCCGCCCCTTCCACCAAACTTGGTCAACTAATGTTAGAACGAGTACTTCAAGCCGAACTTGACCTGCCAAAGTGATCGGTTCGGTGCATCGGAATTGGCGAAGGTCTTCACTGCCGGGGCAAAGTTGGAATATGTGTACTTGCCGTTAGCGAGCGCCACACCAACGATCGGTGCCGCATAGAAGAAGTCGACCTGATCAAGAGCTCCCCACTTATCGTTGATCATGTTGCCGACATTGATCAGATCGATATAGCCCTGGAGCTTGGCTCCGCCTGGGAAGAAGGCGGGGAACTCTTGGCTAAGGCGCAGGTCGAAGCGGGTGACGTCGTCGTTTCGGAAGCCGTTTCGCGGCGAGATCTTGCCCGCATACCCGGCTAAGCCAGATGTGCGAATATAGTCATTAAACGCGGCCAGGTTGAAGCCCGCCGCATATCCAACGATGGGATCGCTGGTCGCTGTCACATTGCCCGTCGAGTCCAGCTTGGGGACGTAGAACAATTGTCGGTTGCCGGCCCCGTCACCGAACGTTGCCAGAGCATTGGTTGCCGACAAATTGTACACGTAGCTGAATGGCAGGCCCGAGCGATGCTCCATAAAGACCGAAATATTGGTCTTGTTGTCGCCGAAGAATTCCTTGGTCCAGGAGACGCGGGCCTTGATGGAATGCTTGATTTCATAGTTGGAGGTCGCCAAACCGGGGTTGTTGCTGTCGGCGGTAGCGAGTTGCCCCCAGTTCGAGAAGGCTACCGAGCTGGTCCCCGGATTCACATCCTTGGCGTCCGTGTTGGTATAGCTGATGCTGGCGTCGATCCCGTTGTCCCATTTCTTGGCGAGACTTACGGCCCAGGCGGCTTGGAAGCCCTGGTCGGTGTTGGTCAGAACTAAATCGTTTCCGGTGTCATTGCTGACAGCCCCAGTGACAAATAAGCCGCGCTCTGCCGCGCGCCGATAGATCGGACGACCGTCAGGGGCGAAGGCACTGGGCGTCAGACCTGCGCGATAGTCTTTCCACAAGACGCCCTTGCGGACATCGCCCCTCAGGTAATCGAGGGAGAACTGGTAGTTGTCACCCAACCAGCCCAAATTTAGGTCTGAGGAGAAGGTGATGCTACTCTTCCAAGTTTGCACTGGCTGGAAGCTTGGATCGATGCCGTTGGTGCTGGCCGCACGCTGGATGTTCAGGATGGAGGGTTTGGAGGGATCCAACAGGGCTTCGATGCCGGCAGGAATGTCCAGATAGTTGGTCAGCTGCGCCAAGACCGCATTGTCCGTCGTACCAGCGGCGAGGCCGCAGTTCGTGTTGGTTTGGTTGCGGAAGCACGAGACGCTCGCACCCAAGACGCCGGTATTGGAGAAGCTGTTAGACACCCATACAGTGGCCGACCCCCCGGAGAAGAGGCCAAAGCCTCCAGACACGCGCATATTGCGCATGCCAAATCCGCTGACTTCAGGTTGCCAGTCGGGCTTCCAGTCCACGCTGAGGCGCGGCAGGGTCACGGTCTTACCGTTCAGGTTTTCAGAATTGGAGAACCCGTAGCGCCTGTTGAAGAAGGGGTTAGCTAAAGGTCGGTCCTGCTGCTCTAGGCGCGTGTAACGCACCCCGGCCGTAACCGAGAGATTAGGCGTCAATCGCAACGTATCTTGAGCATAGATGTTCAAGGTGTCGAAGTCGAACTGGGCCGCCAAATCCCGTTCATTACGGAAGCCGTCGCCATTGGCATCGACAATAGCGTTTTGGTAGGTCAACTGCGTGATCGTGCGGGTCTGAAGATCAGCAATGGTATTGAAAACGAACTCTCCTTCAGTCCGCTGAGCGAAGAGGTTGAAGACCTCCAGGTTTTCCTTCTCAAGGCCGGCAACAAGTTCATGTTGTCCGGTGTTGAAGAAAACCCGACCCCGATACGTCTGAACGGTATTCTGAAGCTCATTGGCGTGGCGCGACACGTCAGGACCGGCCAGGATGCGCGTCCCAATTCCTGCGACAGCCGGATTGGCACCAATCGAGAATTGGCCGATCTCATTGACCTCATCTCCGGCACCGGTTGCATTGCCAGGCGCTCCAGCCACCGGAATCTGAAGGGTAACGACTTCCTTTTTGGTCACCGTGAGCTCGGACCGAAGATTCTCGGTCCAGTCGGAGTTCAACTGCGCTGTATAGACCTTAAGCGCGTCACCCTTTTGGTAGTAGTTAGAATAAAGGGCGAGCTGGGTCGATGATGACCGATTCCCTTCGATGAGGCGGGTGCCCTCAGTTTGTTGGTAGGTCACGGCCAAGCGGTGGTTGTCGGTGATGTTCCAATCCAACTTCACCAGCTTCTTTTCATCAATCTCAGGCAGCGCGAGATTGTTGAGGATCGAATTAGTCGAGTCGACATTGAAACCATAGACAGAGGCCAAGGCGCTCTGGACGGTTTGGACCTGGGCTGCTGTGATGAAGGGGATTGCCGCTGCGGGGTTGCCAGCGATCACAGGTTTGCCGGACCCAATCGGTCCAGCTATAGTTCCGCGCTCGGCATCGAACTTTTCGTAGGACGCGAAGAAGAACAGGCGATCCTTGATGATCGGTCCACCCAATGTGGCGGCCCAGGTCTTTTCCTTGAATATGTTGGTGACCTTACGACCGTCGGTTTCGTCGCCGATGTAGTCTTGGTCAGAATATTCCCCGACCAGGGTTCCGTGGAAGCTATTCGTTCCCGACTTGGTTACCACATTGATGTTAGCACCCTGGAAGTCGTTATAGAGCACCGAGTAAGGAGCGAGATTCACCGAAAGAGCTTGCACGGCATCAGTAGAAACAGGACTGCGTTGGGTCGGATACCCGTTAGCGTTCAAGCCGAAATCATCGTTCTGCTTAACGCCGTCCACCGTGAGGCTGTTGTAGCGATTGCTCACCCCGCCGGCGATCACAGAGTCTAGATTGGCTGGATCAAGCGTCACAAAGGGATTGAGGCGTGCGACGTCCTTGAGGTCGCGCCGCAGGCTCGGGAGTTCTTGAATGTCACTCAGGCCAAAGTTGCTGGTCGGACCGCCGTTTTCCTCGCGTGCAACTGCGGATGCCGTGACGACAAGCTCCTCGACTTCATTTGAAGCAAAGGTAACGTCAACGTCGGCTGGCGCGCCGATACCTACGGACTGAACTCGAGCGGTCTCGGATTGGCCGCCAGAGGTTACCGTCACGGTGTATGGACCACCAACGCGAAGGCCGCGGGCCGAGTAATAGCCATCCGATCCCGAAACCACTGTGACTGCTGTTCCCGTTGGGACGTGGATTATGGACACCGTCGCTGCAGCCAGCGGCCGCCCGTCTGATCCCGTGACTTGTCCGCGAATGGCCGACGTCGTCTCCTGCGCATAGGCCGCGGTCGACATGCCGCAAATGAGCGCACCGAGCGCCGCCCCTTGGGCGAGCTGTCGCAATGAAAGCATCTGAAGTCCCCTTGATAAGGTCGCACTGGACCAGCGCCCCCAAGGCGCGATCTCTTAACGGCGAGCTAATAGCCTGGAATCAGACCTAAGGGGTAACGCTTTTGTGACAGTTAGAAACTTCCTTGGGGTGCTGCACGAAAGACACGCGTTCCAAGACGCTATGCGCCCTAGGAGCGTCCACCCCATACCTGTTTCAGCCGCGCGTCGCGCCCGCAACCAACGCGATAGGCGTTGTAATGCAGGGGGTTTTTGACGGCGTAGTCCTGGTGATACCCCTCGCCCATCCAGAAGGTTGCTCCCGGTAAGATCTTGGTGGCAACAGGACGCCCTAAGGTCTTGGCGGCCTGGGCCTTGACCTGTTCGGCGGCCGCCCGTTCGGTAGGGTCGGACGTGAAAACGGCAGTGCGATAGGACGGGCCTTGGTCGCAGATTTGCCCGTTAGGGTCAGTCGGGTCGATGTGGCGGAAGAAGGTGGTGACGAGCTGCGCGTAGCTAGTCTTGGCGGGGTCATAGGTGACTTTGATTGCCTCCAAATGACCCTCATGATTTTCGTAATTTGGATTGCGAGATGCCCCGCCGGCATAGCCCACGACCACTGCTTTTACGCCGGGCGCGTGCTCAATGTCATGCTCAGCCGACCAGAAACACCCCCCTGCAAAGATGGCGGTCTTATAGGCATCAGCGGCAGGAGCCGCACTGGCGATGGACAAGGCCAAGGCGGCGGTTGCGACGAAGATCGGTCGGTTCATTTTCTTAGTCTCACCTCGTAGCGACGGTCGGGAAGGACCGTTCATCAGACCCATACGCGCCAGCTTGGTCAAAGGTAACACTGGGCACCCGGTTTTCAGCAGAAGGCTAGGCGTGTAACCCTAGGAGCGAGTCTTGCGAATAAAGGGAGATTGCTCGGTTTGGCTGCCGATCTTGAGGATCGACTAAGGGCGCTGATGGTCGCAGGCCAGGGCGGCGATGTTGGCGCGTGGCGCGAACTGCTTTCGGTATTGGGCCGTCAGCTTCGCAGCTATTTCGGGCGTCGAATGGACGTCAGTGCACAGGCTGATGTGGAGGACTTAGTGCAAGAAACCCTAATGGCGATCCATCGCCGCCGCATGACCTATGATGCCACTCAGCCGTTCACGGCCTGGGCCTACGCTGTTGCGCGCTACAAAATGATCGACTTCTGGCGGCGCAGTAAGAACCGCAGGCACGTGCCGATCGATGATGTGGCCGATTGGCTGCAAGACGGTTCCTCCGCCGAAGATGGCGCTGTTCGGGCGGACCTGACGCGATTGCTATCCGTCCTGCCCGAGCGCCAGCAGCGCTTGGTGCGCGATGTAAAAATTGAAGGCCTGAGTCTAGCCGAAGCTGGCATGAGGATGGGGATTAGCGAGGGTGCTGCCAAGGTCGCCCTGCACAGGGCCATGAAGGTGCTGACCGAGGGAGCAAGCAGCGCATGAAGACTGAGGATCTGATCGAAGCCTTGGCGATGGATGCTGGCCCCGCCCCCGCCGTCGCACCGCGCCTGTGGTCAGCAGGTGGCTTGGGTATCGTTGCGGCCTTGCCCCTGACGATTGTCTGGCTAGGACTTCGACCAGACTTATCCGACGCCATGGGAACCATGATGTTCTGGACCAAGGCAATCTATACGGTGATCTTGAGTCTGGCGGGTTTCTGGTGCGTCGAGCAGTTGTCGCGGCCCGTGGGATCAGCGCGGCGCGGCGTGGTCTTAGGCATTAGCGTTGTCACGGTGTTGCTTGTCGCGGGCCTTTGGCAATTCCTGAGCGCCGCGCCCGCCGATCAGATGCCGATTCTGATGGGCAAGTCCTGGACCCGCTGTCCTCGAAACGTGCTGGTTTTGGCTTTACCGATCCTCGCCGCGACGCTCTGGGTCGTGCGTGGGATGGCCCCGACACGCCTCGCCAGCGCGGGGGCGGCAGCGGGACTGTTTGCCGGAGGATTGGCCGCCACCGTCTATGGCCTCCACTGTCCAGAGCACACCATGGCTTTTGTCGCGGCCTGGTACAGCCTCGGCGTTGGTCTTGTTACAGGCCTGGGTGCTGTCATAGGGCCTTGGGCCCTGCGTTGGCGCTAAGCTAGGGCGACTTCAAACACCGCTTCAGTCTTCGAGCGAATTTCATCGAGGGTCACGCCGTCAGCCAGCGCCACCAGTTTTACGGGGGACTTTCCGCGATTGATCTCGAAGACACCAAGGTCAGTAATCAAGTGATCAACCACGCCCTTGCCAGTCAGCGGCAGAGTGCAGGCCTTAAGCAGCTTTGGCGCACCAGATTTCTCCACATGGTCCATGACAACCACCACGCGCTTGACTCCCGCCACCAGGTCCATCGCCCCGCCCATGCCCTTAACGACCTTGCCAGGCACCATCCAGTTGGCAAGGTCGCCAGTCTGCGACACCTGCATGCCGCCCAGAATGGACAGGGCGATATGGCCTCCCCGGATCATGGCGAAGCTGTCAGCCGACGAGAAATATGAGGACGAGTCCAATTCGGTAATGGTCTGTTTGCCGGCATTGATCAGGTCGGCATCTTGTTCGCCCTCATAGGGAAAGGGTCCCATGCCCAGCATGCCGTTCTCTGACTGCAGGGTGACGTGGATGCCAGCGGGAATGTAGTTGGCGACTAGGGTCGGGATACCGATCCCCAGGTTCACATAGTATCCATCGCGCAGTTCTTGGGCGGCGCGGGCGGCCATCTGTTCACGGGTCCAGGCCATGTTAAGAGCCCACCTTGTCTGCGCGCGGTCGGGTCGTCACCCGCTCAATCCGCTTTTCAAATTTCGCACCGGCCAGAAGGCGATCCACATAGATGCCCGGCGTGTGGATATTGTCCTTGTCCAGACCGCCAACAGGAACAATGTGCTCCACCTCGGCGACGCAGACCTTGCCCGCCGTGGCCATCATTGGATTGAAGTTGCGCGCGGTCTTTCGATAGACAAGATTGCCCTCGGCATCGCCCTTCCAGGCCTTGACGATGGATAGATCAGCGGTCAGCCCACGTTCCATGACATAGTCTTCGCCATCGAACTCCCGGATTTCCTTGCCCTCAGCGACCAAGGTTCCAACCCCGGTCTTGGTGAAGAATGCTGGAATGCCAGCACCACCGGCCCGAATACGCTCAGCCAGGGTGCCCTGCGGGTTGAACTCAAGCTCCAAAGCGCCTGAGAGGTAGAGCTGCTCGAACAGCTTGTTCTCGCCCACATAAGACGAGATCATTTTCTTGATCTGGCCGCTCTCCAATAGGATGCCCAGGCCGAAGCCATCAATCCCACAATTATTGGATACCACGGTCAGGTGCTTGGTGCCCGCCACGCGGATCGCCGCGATGAGGTTCTCTGGAATACCACAGAGGCCGAAGCCTCCGGCCATGATGGTCATGCCGTCAAAGAGGACACCCGCCAGGGCATCGACAGCGTCTTTCTGGATTTTGTCAGCCATAGAGAGAAGGTTTACGCCGCAGCGCAGCAATTGGAAATACTCGGTTGGAAATTCAGACGCGCAAATCTCAATCTGGCAGTTCATAATCGCGCGATGAACGGACATGGCCTCCTTATCCAAGCCCTGGTCTATCTGACCGCCGGGGTCGTTTCTGTACCGATCGCCAAGCGTTTGGGGTTGGGTTCAGTGCTGGGTTATCTGATTGCCGGCGTGCTGGTCGGCCCCTTCCTGCTGAACTTGGTGGGTCAGGCCCAGGACGTTATGCGGTTTGCTGAGTTTGGAGTCGTGATCCTGCTGTTCCTGATCGGACTCGAAGTCAGGCCAGCCCTACTTTGGCGCATGAAAACCGCAATCTTCGGTCTTGGCGGAGCGCAACTTGTCCTAACAGCGGCCTTGTTCGCAGGGATTGGCCTCGCCCTTGGTATGGATTGGCGAACCGCTTTGGCTGTCGGATTGGTGCTGGCCATGTCCTCAACCGCCATCGTCCTGGCCAATTTGGAGGAGAAGGGACTACGCCAAGGCCCGGTCGGTGAGGCCACGTTTGGCGTGCTGCTCTTTCAAGACTTGGCTGTGATTCCACTCTTCACGCTCTTGCCGTTGCTCGCGATTTATCCTGCGGTAGCCAGTGCTGCCGGTGAGCACGCAACCTCGCTGCTTGACGGCCTGCCGGGCTGGATCCGGGCGCTGTCGGTGTTGGCAGCGGTGCTAGCCGTGGTAGTAGGCGGCCGTTACCTGACGATGCCCATTTTCAGGTTCATAGCGGCCGCACGGTTGCGGGAGATTTTCACTGCATTTGCCTTGCTGCTGATCGTTGGCGTTGCAGCGTTGATGCAAATGGTAGGGCTGTCGCCAGCACTCGGAGCTTTTTTGGCGGGCGTCATGCTGGCCGAAAGCGAATTTCGCCGCGAGCTCGAGACCGATATCGAACCCTTCCGTGGGCTATTTCTGGGACTGTTCTTCATAACGGTTGGAGCCGGTTTGGACTTCGGCGTTGTGGCCAAAGAACCTAGCATTTTACTTGCCTTGGTATGCGGCCTCATGGCGCTCAAGGCTGTTGCAATGTACGCGGCTGCTCGTCTATTCGGCCTTGGTCATCGCCCGGCTGCGACGACAGCGGTGGCGCTGGCGCAAGGCGGCGAATTTGCCTTCGTGCTCTTATCTTTCACGGTCGGAGCAGGTGTGATCGCCCCGGACCTTTCCAAGCTATTGGCCGCCGCAGTGGCAGTCTCCATGGCGTTCACCCCCCTGGCCTTTGGACTTTTTGAGCGGTTGGTTTTGAACAGGAATGCCCCCTTAGGCCGGGAGCCCGAGAACATTCCCTTCGATGAGGGTGATCCTCAGGCCATCGTCGCGGGCTTTGGACGATTTGGTCAGGTCGCAACCCGACTATTGTTGGCCAACGATTTTCGCGTCGTGACCTTGGATTCCAGCATTGAGCAGATCGACCTGCTGCGCCTGTTTGGTCGCAAGGTGCACTATGGTGATGCGAGCCGCATCGACCTGCTGCGTACCGCCGGTGCCGAGAAAGCCAAACTGTTGGTGGTGGCCATTGATGATCAGGACAAGGCCATCGAGATGGTTGAGGCGGCACGGCAGGCGTTTCCGGATCTCACGATTTTGGCGCGCGCCTGGGACAGACGCCATGCCTATGACCTGTTGAAGAAAGGTGCCGATGAGGTGGAGCGTGAAACCTTTGAAGGTGGCCTAAGAATGGGTGAGCGCGCGTTGAAGCAGTTGGGATTCTCGCCTAAGCGCGCGCATCGCGCGGCAGGTTTGTTTCGTAAGCATGACGTGGCCTCCTTTGATCGCTTAGCCCCGATCTGGGGTGAGGATCGCTATATCCTGGCCAGCCGCGACTCCGCGGAGACCATGGAGCGACTGCTACGCGCCGACTTAGAGCAGATGAAGCTGGATGACGAGGAAGAGGCAGCCGCGCCGACAGCAAACACCTGAGCGAGACTTTCCGAACCCTCTGCCACAGGTGTAGAAACCTAGACATGACCCAGACTTCGATCACACCGGTTTCGTTCAAGGATTTCTCCGCCAACTTCGCCGGTTTCAGTGATGCCTTGGGACAGAGCTTCGCGCGCTACGGCTTTGCGGTAATCTCCGACCACGACCTTGACCAGATCCGCGTTGAGGCAGCCGGCACCGCCGCCAAGACGTTTTTCACCCTGCCTGAAGACATCAAACGCAGCTATATCACCAGTACAGGCGGGCAACGCGGTTACACCGCTTTTGGCATCGAGACCGCCAAGGGCGGGCTTCACTTCGATCTTAAAGAGTTCTGGCATACCGGCCGAGACCTGCCACAAGGCCACCCCTTCTGCGAGGTCATGCCTGCCAATGTCTGGCCGGCTGAAGTACCCGAATTTCATAGCCAAGTTGCTTGGCTCTACCAGTCTCTCGATGCGTTGGGGCAGAGGGTGCTGGAAGCTATAGCCGTCTATCTGAAGCTGGATCGCAGCTTCTTCTCCACCGCAGTTGATGACGGAAATTCAATTCTGCGGATGCTGCACTATCCGCCAGTGCCGCTGGACGGGCCCAATATTCGAGCCGGGGCGCACGAAGACATCAACGTGATCACCCTTTTGCTCGGTGCCGAAGAAGCAGGCCTAGAGGTGTTGGATCGCGACGGTCAATGGTTGGCGATTAACCCGCCTGCAGGCTCTGTCGTCTGCAATATAGGCGATATGCTTCAGCGGCTAACAAATCGAGTCTTGCCCTCCACAACGCATAGGGTGGTGAACCCTGCTCCAGAACGCCGTGGCCTACCGCGCTACTCCACCCCGTTTTTCTTGCATTTCAATCCAGATTTCGAGATTGCGACCCTAAAGTCGTGCATTGGCCCGGACAGGCCCTCGCTCTATCCTTTGCCGATCAGCGCCCATGATTTCCTTCACGAACGCCTGCGCGAGATTAAGCTGCTCTAGGGTTCAGCTGGCGATACGCAGGTTGTCGATCGACCCAGCGATGGCGTCGAATGCCGCACCGAGCTGTGAGACGTCCTGCACGTCGTAGAACTTGTCGGCGGTTGACGCACAGTTCTGGAGCACAGTCGATGCGCCTGCAGCGACCTCAACTCTGACTGTGTATATTACGATGTCCTTGGCCTTCATATTGGCGCATAGCGCGGCCAACCGATTGTCCATGGCGGTGGATCGCACTGCACTCGATCCGCTGGTGATGCCAAGTATGTTCTGCCAGATGTAGCCCAATGCGCTGTAGTAAGACTTATTCTGCTCTGAATTGGAGCTCGGATCGCCCATCGTGTTGTCGCCGTCCGTCATCAAGATGACGATCTTGCGCAGGTGGGTAGTGCCGTAGGGTGATCCATCGGAAAAGGGTGCGTTGGGGGTTAGGGAATGCCAACCCCACATCATGCCCAAGGGAATGTTGGTATCGCCAACCGCAACCATACTGTCGATGGCCGTCTTGATTGAGGCCGTATCGGTGGTCAGGCGGATGATCTGCTGCAAGGTGCAGCCAGCATTGGGGCCATAGGCGTAGCCCGTACCCGATTGGGTTCCGGCCTTAGGGGCCACGGTGTATTTCGGTGCATACTGCTCGCGGGTTTTCCAGGACGCTGATGCCGAAACGTCATTGAGATAATTGTTAGGATAGCCAGAGAAGCCGGCGCTAGAGTCCGGCTCGTCAGGCCAGAAGAATGGAACGAACATCGTTGCGGCGGTCGCTACGGTGGGCGCAGTTTCCTGGATGTCATAGGGCTGACGACGGGTTTCGACGCAGCCGGCCCAGGGCTGTTGCGCCATCTGCTTTAGCATCGTGAAGCGATCCGTCTGGACGTTGAACGCATCAAACGCGACGCCCGCAGCTACGTGGGCCTTGCCTTGCGGATCCAGCCAGGTCGGGAACCCTGCGCCACTATGGGTGACGGTGTTATAGGCATTTGTCGCCGTCGAACCCTGAACACGGACGGTCATGGAAAATGGGACCAGCGCGACCTTAAGGGGTGTAGGATCGGTGCTGCGTGCAGCCGCCGCGACGAGCTTGTCTATTAGACTCTTACCGGCGGATTTCAGGGTACTGAGCTTGACGCCTGCCATCGATCCAGTGTTGTCGAGAACCAACGCTATCTCGAGTCGATCCACCGCGCGGACCACCGAGGCATTGGCCTTGATGTTTCCGTGCGGCCACAAGCCCGGCGCAATCGCCGAGGGCGTAACTTCGGCATATCCCGTCACCGTTTCGCCAGTCAGCGTGAAGTTGGAGGATACAAGAGTCACGCCAGAGGGCAGGATGAGGTTGGACGTAAGGGATTTATCGCCAACGACGTCTACCTGGGCAGTCGTGGTCCCCGTCGAGCGGGCGGCAAAAAGAGTGGCTGCGTCTAGGGCGTCTTGAAGCTCATTTCGTTGGCTGGAGGCTGTGTAAACATCCATGACGCCCAGGGTGAGCGGAGCGAGAACGGCGAGCGATAATGCGAAGAACACCGCCACAGCCCCGCGGCGATCACGCATGCCAGCGGTAGCACCCGACCAGTTGGTCACGATGCGCTGCAATCGACGAGTAATTCTCAGTTGCTTTCGCACGGGTTTAGATCCCTGCTCACGGAACGTCACGGCAGGATGGGCGAACAGCGTAAAGGAATCAGCTTCAGGAAAAGGTAAAATTTAAGTTCATACTGAATGCGCGGTTAAACATGTCGTCCACCCAAGCGGACCCCGATTGACGACCATGCCGCTTTAGCTTCCCATCAAGATTGGACAGACTGGTATTTGGAGATTTGGTCATGGCGACGAATGAAGAGACGCCGCAGGCCAAACCCTCGACACCAAGCAGCCGCGCCCAGGGTTGGTGGCGACAGCTCAAGACTGGGCGGTTTGCAGGTCTAGTCGCGGCCGGAGCGCTCCTAACTGCTTTTGGCGGAGGCTATTTGGCCGCACACGGGGTGGAGACTTGGTCTAAGCCTGGGGTGTCAGGGGTATCGGTGCCGGGACCTTCGGGCTGGTCATTGTTTGGTCACCCCCGAGGGGCGAATGCGCCACGCCGAGGCGTTTCTAAACCGGAAGGGTTTGCCGTCTGGCGGACACGTATTGACGGCTCACAAGCTGAGCCAATGGCTTGTGTCGAGCTGACCAAGCCTCTTGATCCGGGAAAATCCTACGCCGATTACGTCCTTGTCGCGCCCGATTTGGGCCACGCGCCGGCCGTGTCTGTCAAAGGCTCAGAGCTGTGTATTGGCGGCGTGGGCTTTAGTGATCGACGGGTGACTTTGCTCAAGGGATTGCCAGGAAAGAATGGCGACCTGCTCGCGGCCAATGCGGATGTGGATTTCACCTTTGGCGAAAAACCACCTTATGTCGGGTTCGCTGGTGAGGGTGTCATCCTGCCGCGCGAAGATTCAGACGGTATTGGGATCGAAACCGTCAACGTCACACGCCTGCATATAGAGGTTTGGCGTGTGGCTGACCGCAATCTGGTCCGCAAGTCCATCAGCGCGCCCGAGCCAGTCGGTGAGGGTGACTACGCCTATGAGTACGGTGAAGACAGTCCCGATGATGAGGGTCGAATCGTTTGGAAAGGCGATGTTGACGTTAAGGCGACGGGTGAAGGCACACGAGCGACAACCGTATTCCCGCTAGGCGCCGTACTTAAGGACATGAAGGCGGGCGGTTATGTCATTAAGGCCCGAGATATCTCCGGGGGTCGCGACCCCGAAAACGCCGATCAAAACGATGCCAGCCCGCCGGCCCAAGCGCGCCGATGGGTAATGTTCACTGATATGGCGCTGTCGGCCTATGACGGCTCGGAAGCTTTGGATGTCGTGGTCCGCTCGCTGAAGACTGCTCGCGTTATATCTGCGACCAAGGTTTCGCTGGTCGCGCGTAATGGCGAAGACTTAGCTCAGGCTACCAGCGACGCCAGGGGCCGGGTCCGCTTTGACCACGCACTATTGGAGGGCGAAGGCCCGACCGACGCCAAGATGGTCATGGCCTACGGTCCGCAGGGCGATCTGGCAGTTCTGGATTTAGATCGGGCACCAGTGGATCTTTCGAAGCAGGGTATCGGCGGCCGCACCTCCGACGCCGATAGCTCGGAGGGTCGAAAGGCCGCAAATCTGGTCGATGCCTATATCTATGCTGATCGGGGCATCTATCGGCCTGGCGAGGTCGTACACATCAACGCTTTGCTGCGAGATCGAGAGGTCAAGGCCGTTAAGGGGCGGAAGGGCTCGGTGCTCATCTTGCGGCCCTCCGGCGTTGAATTTCGGCGTTTTCCCTTTGCGGATGCGCCCCAAGGATCTGTCGGCGCCGATGTTGTTCTTCCAAAGAGCGCGCCGCGTGGCCGTTGGGCAGCAAGGATTGAAATTGACGGCCTTGAGCGCCCCGTTGGGGAGATGTCATTCCAGGTCGAAGACTTTGCCCCTCAACGTTTAGCGGTCACGGCAACGGGCCAAGATGGCGTACCGGTCAAAGCCGGGGAAATTCGCAACGTGGCTATTCAAGCCCGGTTTCTTTACGGTGCGGCAGGGGTTGGTCTTCAAACCCAGGGCGAGGCGCGGTTGAAAGTCGACCCCAACCCCTTCCCGCAATTCAAGGACTATCAATGGGGCGATCAGGTTTCGCCCTTCGAAGAGAAATACCTTGATCTCGGATCAAGCGTTACTGATGGAGAGGGACGGGCTGTCTCTGCGCTGAACGCGGCCGAGGCCGGCCAAACCGCGCAACCTTTACAGGCCCTGTTTACAACCAGTGTCTTTGAACCGGGCGGGCGACCCGTTCGCGAAAGCTTAGATCTCAAAGTTCGTACTCAGTCAGTATACCTAGGCGTCAAGGTCGATCCCGGTGACAGTAGCGGCAACGGGGATCCCACCGTCGCACTTGATATCATTGCGGCTGACGCGGACGGGAAGCGCGTGGCAGCCAACGCGGTCACCTATACGCTGATCGCCGAGAACTGGGACTATGACTGGTTCCAGCAGGACGGCCGCTGGCAATGGCGGCGCACCAGCCGCGATAGTGTTGTGCAAAAGGGCTCATTCAACATCGCGGGCGCAACCCCGGCGAGGTTAGCCCGTCGACTTGGCTGGGGTGACTATCGCCTAGAACTGACGGCCGCCAGCGGGGCTCGGACGGTGGTTCGGTTTGCCTCCGGCTGGGGGGCCGCCACCAAAGACGTTGAGGCCCCTGACTTCGTTCGGGTCAGTGCGGGGACCAAGCCCTATGCCCAAGGCGATACTGTCGAGCTCACCCTGAAACCGCCCTATGGTGGGGAAGCTCAGATTGCTGTGGCAACGGATCGGCTGATCGATTTTCAGACCGTCTCGGTAGGCAAGGGCGGGACCACTGTGCGTTTCAAGACCAGTGGCGCCTGGGGCGGTGGTGCCTATGTGATGGTCAGCGTGATGCAGCCGCGCGACCCCGTGGCCTCACCGAAGCCTCGACGCGCCTTGGGCATGATCTATGTGCCCCTTGATCCTAAGAACAGGCGGCTGACGGTCGAACTAAGTACGCCCAGTAAGCTGGATTCCAGGTCCATGATCAACGTGCCGATCTCGATCACTGGCGCAGGTTTCGGAGGTCGTGCGCGCGTGACCCTATCTGCAGTCGATGAGGGCATTCTGCAGCTAACGAAGTTCAAAAGCCCAGATCCGGTCGCTTGGTTTTTCGGGAAGAAGGCGCTGACCCTGGACTACCGCGATGACTATGGACGTCTGTTGGATCCAAACCTTGGTGCTCCGGCGAATGTGAACTTCGGGGGCGATGAAATCGGTGGTCAGGGTCTGACAACGACGCCGATCAAGACAGTGGCAATCTGGTCAGGCGTCGTCGAAACCGGGCCGGACGGCAAGGCTGTCATCAAGCTTCCGGCTGCCGAGTTTAATGGTGAGCTGCGCTTGATGGCCGTGGCGTGGACCGACACCGCCGTGGGTGGGACATCCAAGCCGATGACGGTTCGCGAGGCGGTTGTCGCCGATCTGTCGCTGCCACGCTTCCTGGCTCCGGGTGATCGCGCCTTTGCAACGCTTGAACTCCATAATCTGGAGGGAAAGGCAGGGTCCTATTTGGCGCAAATGACCTCTACGGGAGGAGTCTTCGCTCCTTTTAAGAAGGCCTTCCAACTGGCGCTCGGACAACGGATCGCCGAGCACATTGCTTTCAACGCACCAGATCATGCAGGGATCGGTAAGGTGGGATTCTCGGTCAGTGGCCCCGGTTTCTCGACGGCTAAAGACTATCCCATTCAGACTAGGTTAGGTTGGAGCGCGATTACCCGGACGACCAGCGCCTTGCAGAAAACCGGCGAGACCTACACACCGACCGCTGATCTTATATCCGGATTGGCAGCCGGCGATGTTTCGCTCCAAGTCAGCTATTCGCCATTTCGCGGGTTCGATCCTGGACCTATTGCGGCAGCGCTATCACGCTACCCTTACGGCTGCACCGAGCAGACAGTCTCCACGGCCTATCCCTTGATCTATGCCGATGAGATCAATGTCGATCCCAAGCTTCGGCGCAGTTCAGCGGCTCTGGCTGTCGCGGTCGGAAAGCTGCTAGACCGCCAGACTCTGGATGGCGCTTTCGGACTCTGGAGAGTGGGTGACGGGGAGGCTGATGCCTGGCTTGGTGCCTATGCAACTGACTTCCTGATCGAGGCGCAGCGCTCAGGCGCGCCGGTTCCCAAGGAGGCAATTGATCGCGCATTGGGGGCTATGCGGCTGATATCTAGGCCTGATGGTTGGAGCTCGGTCTCCTATCGGCTTGAGTACCCCTCAGGTTGGGCTGGGTCTGCCGCGGCGAGTAAGCAGGCCACTGAGGCACTGCGCAGTCGCGCCTCTGCCTATGCCCTTTACGTGTTGGCAAAGGGGGGTCGTGGGGACTTAGCTCGCCTGCGCTGGTGGCATGACGTGCAAATGAAATCCGAGGCCTCACCCTTGGCCAAAGCCCAAGTCGGTGCCGGGTTGGCGATGATGGGGGATCGCGCCAGGGGTCGCTCGGCTTTGAAACAAGCTATTTCAACGCTGGGGTATCGTAGAGACGATGACTGGTATCAAAGCCCGTTGCGGGACCTCGCTGCGGTCATTGCGCTGGCCTACGAGGCTGGTGAACCCGACCTTGCCCGGTCTCTCCAGGGTCGATTGGAAAATGCCGTCAAAGATCCTGACAGCCTGAACACCCAAGAACAGGCGCGGTTGTTACAGGCGGCGCACTTCATGCTGAAAGCCGTCGGGCCGACGAAGGTGACCGCAACGGGGGCTTATTCCGTGGCAAGTTCGGGTCAGGCTCCACGCTGGGCAGTGGGGAAGCTCGCCAGTGCCCGCTTCATGAATACGGGAAGTTCCGTCTGGCGAATGGTCACGGTAACAGGGACCCCTGTTTCAGCACCCGCGCCCCAGCAGACGGGGCTGCAACTCTCCAAGCGCCTATTGTCATTCACCGGGGGACCGGTTGATCCTTCAACCCTGCATCAGGGTGATCGCGTCATTGTGGTGGTCACGGGTCGGTCTGCGCAGGCGCGATCAATGGCTTTGGTCGTGGACGATCCCTTGCCGGCCGGCTTCGAGATTGAAACCACGCTCGGCCCTGATGATGCTCAAGCTGGTCCATTCCGCTTCCTGGGAGAGCTTTCGAGCGCCGATGTTCAAGAAAGTCGCGATGATCGATATATCGCCGCGATCGACCTCCCTGGGAAATCGAGCTTCAGCTTTGCCTATGTCGCCCGCGCCGTGACACCTGGTGAGTTTCTGCTTCCCGGAGCTCAGGCACGCGATATGTACCGCCCAGCTCTCAACGCGCGGACTGCCGCCAGCCGCGTGGCCATCGCGCCGGGCCCGTGATCGGAGAAAATGCGACAAAGTCTAGGGTAGCCCCGCAGGAAGGCCGGGAAGATAGGCGGACACCACATCTCGTTCTAGGCCTCGTTGGTTTGCTTGCGTTCGAGGTGCTGGTCGCAACTCTGGACCTTGCACTGCCTCCAAATATGGCCCGCGCGGAGCATGCTTCACCGGTCGCATTGGATCGGTACGGTGCCTGGCTTCGGGCGTTGCCCGTGGAGAATGGACGTTGGCGGATTAGGGCCGATCTCGCTCGAACCGACCCCGTCTTTCAAAGACGACTGATCGCAATTGAGGATCGCAGGTTCTGGTATCACCCCGGCGTCGATCCCGTCGCGCTCGTAAGGGCCATAGGATCTGCAGTGGTGCACGGGCGGCCAACCTCAGGGGCATCGACCCTGACCATGCAGACGGCACGCCTGCTGGAGCCGCGACGCAGAACCCTTAGCGCCAAGATCATCGAGATGGTGCGCAGTCTGCAAATCGAGGCGCGGTTATCCAAACCAGACCTATTGGCACTTTATTTGACCCTCACCCCCTATGGCGGCAACCTGGAAGGTGTCCGAGCCGCAAGCCTTTCCTATTTCGGCCACGAACCCCAGAGTCTCACCCTGGGCGAGCAAGCCCTGCTCATTGCGCTGCCCCAATCGCCGGAAACCCGACGACCTGATCGGCGGCCAGATGTTGCGCGCCATGCGAGGCGGGCTGTTTTGGACAAGATGGTACGCGCTCATCTGATCACCGAAGTTGAAGCCGCGGAGGCCGATGGAGAATCCCTACCGACACGCACGCCTTTCCCCGCCCTGGCTTGGCATGTTGCGGGCGAGCTCGCACGCTCGGCTCCGACCAGCCAAGCCTCTATAGTCTCCACCCTGGACGCTAGCCTGCAGAGGCGCTTGGAGCCGCTGGCCGCACGCGTCGCCAAGGCTCAGGGGCCAGGGGACACCGCCGCGATCCTAGTCATCGATATTCCAACAAGGGGTGTCAGGGCTGCTGTCGGCTCGGGTGGATTGGATCGCCAAGGCGGTTGGATCGACATGACCCGGGCGGTGCGGTCACCGGGGTCTTCGCTAAAGCCCTTCATCTATGGTCTGGCCTTTGATGACGGCATTGCTGCACCAGATACGGTGCTCGATGACGCACCTCGCCGATTTGCTGACTACCAGCCTGAGAATTTTGACCGCGTGTTTCACGGCAAGGTCAGCGCACGGGAAGCTCTTTCCCATTCTTTGAATGTACCAGCCGTGGCGCTACTGCAAAAAATTGATCCGGCCAGCTTTGAAGCTCGCCTTGCTGCCGCCGGCGTAGTGCTCGTTCGCCCAAAGTCGCAGACCCGGACACCGGGTTTGGCGCTAGCCTTGGGCGGCGTCGGCATCACGCTGCGCGACCTCGCGAAGCTCTACGCTGCTCTAGGTGACGATGGCGTGGTCAAGCCTTTGGCTTGGACGCAAGCCGAGGCGGTCAATCGCCAGGGCCAGCCTGGAAAGCGCCTAATGGCCGCCAAGGCCGCCCAGCAGGTACTAGACATCTTGCGAGAAACGCCACCCCCAGCCGGGGTGACAGCCTCAGTTCTAACCAAGAGCCGCCCCTTGATGGCTTTCAAGACCGGCACGTCTTACGGCTTTCGGGACGCTGTGGCCGCTGGGGTTGTCGGGCACTATGTGATCGTCGTTTGGACCGGTCGGGCGGACGGCGGCGCACGCGGCGGCTTGACGGGACGAGACGCCGCCCTGCCCTTGCTATTCGATGTCGCAGATCTGCTGGACGCACCCGCCAATGCACCACGCCCCATCGCGCCGAAACAAGCACCGCAGGCCTTGGCAACCTTGCAACGGGTCGATGATGGTCCTCGCCTGATCTTCCCCCCTGACCGCGCCACCGTGCGGGTCGAAGCCTTTGGGCCAAAGTCGCGCGGATTGGTCCTGGCGGCGGGGGGCGAGAATCTGTCTTGGTACGTGGATGGTGCGCCCTTAAGCGCCGACAGCGTCAGCGGCCGCGTCGTTTGGCGGCCAGCAGGGGCGGGCTTTTACCGACTAACGGTTTCGGACGACGAAGGCCGCAAGGTCACGTCCAAGGTGCGAATATTAGGCAACTAGAGCTCTTCTAGTGCAGCTTGGTCGGCAACGCTGACATTCAAATCGGTCACCAATCCGTTCGCCAGCGAATAAACCCATCCGTGAACGCAGAGGCTCTGGCCGCGCGCCCAGGCATCCTGAACGAACACGTCGGAAGCGACGTTCTTCACCTGTCGCATGACATTGAGCTCGCAGAGCCGGTCGAGGCGAGGACGGCCATCCGCTAGGCGCTCGAGTTCTTGGCGATTGTCGGCATAGACTTCGCGGATTGGGTGGAGCCAGTGATCCACCAGACCGCGTCTTTGCCCATCCACCGCAGCGGCCACGCCACCGCAGCCATAATGGCCAACGACCATAATGTGTTTGACCTTGAGCACATCCACGGCGAACTGCAACACTGACAGGTAGTTGGCGTCCTGAGGTGGGGCGAGATTGGCGACGTTGCGGTGAACGAACAGTTCGCCGGGATCGAGCGCCACAATGTCGTTGGCGGGCACGCGGCTGTCAGAACAGCCGATCCATAGATATTCTGGGCTCTGCTGTTCGGATAGGCGTTTGAAAAAGCCCGGATCCGCAGCGAGCTTGCCAGCGGCCCACCGCCTATTATTGCCTTTCAAGTCTTCGAGCATCAGGCTCAGACCTTCTGCGCGTCGGGTTGGTTGTCAGGATGTGCGGCCATAAAGGCCGGATGTTCGACGCAACGCTCAGCCACCGCACGGATCGCGGGATAGGCCGCCAGATCGACCTCATAGCGCTGGGCCGAATAAACCTGAGGGATTAGGCAGATATCGGCCAAGCTAGGCTGGTCGCCAAAGCAATAGCCAGCACCGTGAGTGGCGATCAATGGCTCCAAGACATTGAATCCGTCCACCATCCATCGCTCCATCCACTTCGCCCAGCGCGGGGCCTCGACGCCCATGGCGGCCATGGCGCGGCCGACGCGGGTGTTGTTGAGCGGATGGATGTCGCACGCGATGATGAGGGCCATGGCGCGGACCCGCGCGCGGTCGCGGGGGTCCTTCGGCAGGAACGCAGGATCCGGCTGAGTCTCGTCCAGCCATTCCAGGATCGCCAAGCTCTGGGTCATGATCTCTGAGCCATCACCGAGATCAAGCGCCGGAGTCAGGCGTTGAGGATTGATAAGTCGGTAGGCGGCCTTGTGTTGTTCGCCGGCTACCAAGTCGACGGGGACATAGTCATAGGCTTGTCCCTTCAACGCCAAGCCGATTCGCACGCGGTAGGGAGCCGTGGCGCGCCACGCGCTATATAGGGTCAGGCTCATCCCGTGACCGTGAAGCTCAGCTGACCGACACCGTCGATCTCGCCCGCAACCTTGTCACCGGAGACCAGAGGTCCGACGCCGTCTGGTGTTCCCGTATAGATCAAATCACCTGGGGCCAGAGTCCACAGTTTGGAGGCTTCAGCGATGATCTCAGCCACGTTCCAGATCATCAGGGAGACTACCGAGTCCTGCTTGATCGCGCCGTTGACGGAGATAGTAATGCGGCCTTGGGGTGCTGAACCGGTCCAGGGCTTGATCGCTGAGATAGGGGCGGAGGCGTCGAAGGTCTTGGCTGACTCCCAGGGTTGACCCTTGTCTTTCGAGGCGTTCTGCAGATCGCGGCGGGTGAGATCAACACCAACGGCATAGCCATAAACCAGGTCCAAGGCCCGCTCGACCGGCACATTGGTACCGCCGGACTTGAGGGCCACCACCAACTCAATCTCGTGGTGCAGGTTCTGCGTCACACTGGGATAGGGGACATTTGCGCCCGGCAGAACCAAACCGTCCGTGGGCTTAGAAAAGAAGAACGGTGGCTCCCGGTCGTCGCCCCCCATCTCGATCCGGTGGGCGGTGTAGTTGCGGCCCACGCAGAGGATACGGCGGACAGGGAACTGGTCGTTGGTCCCCTGCACGGGCACGGCGATCACGGGGGGAGGCGTCAGCACATATTGGGTCATGCTCCGCCCATACCCCCGCGTCGCGGCGAAGGGAACCCTGGGCGCATGGTGACTCCGGATTGACAGAGCGCTTTGGCTTGCGCTCCTAGAGCCTAGTTTAGCCGGAAACCGACCATGACCGACACCGCCGCCAGAGGCCCGCTTACCGACCTGAAGGTCATTGAAATGGGCACCCTCATCGCTGGGCCGTTCTGCGGCCAGATCTTGGGTGACTTCGGCGCCGACGTGGTCAAGATCGAGGACCCCAAAGGCGGTGACCCGATGCGGCAATGGGGACGGTCTCTACCTAAAGGTCTGTCGCCCTGGTGGCCAGTAATCGGACGTAACAAGCGCTCCTTGGCGCTCGACCTTAGAACGCCAGAAGGCCGCAAGATTGCGCAAACTCTGATCGATCAGGCCGACGTACTGATTGAAAATTTTCGCCCCGGCACCATGGAGAAGTGGGGCATGGGTTACGAGACACTGAGCGCCCGCAATCCCCGGCTCATTATGGCCAGGGTTTCGGGTTTCGGCCAGACGGGACCCTATGCAACCCGCGCCGGATACGGCCTGATCGGCGAGGCTATGGGCGGGCTGCGTCATGTGACCGGCGAGCCCGATCGGCCCCCTGCCCGGGCCGGTATCTCTATCGGCGACAGCCTGACCGCCATGCATGCGGTGATGGGAATCACCATGGCGCTGCACCACCGCGCCAATACCGGCCGAGGCCAAATGATTGACGCGGCCCTCTATGAGAGCGTGTTGGCTGTGATGGAAAACTTGGTCACCGAGTACGATCTAACTGGCTATGTACGCGAGCGGTCAGGCGCGATCTTGCCGGGCATTGCGCCGTCCAACGTTTATCCATGCATGGGCGACGAAATGATCCTGATCGGCGGCAATGGCGACACTGTGTTCGCACGGCTGGCCGCAACCATGGGCCGAATTGATCTGGCCGCTGACCCCAAATTCGCCAGTCATGCCGCACGGGGCCAGCACCAGTCAGATCTAGACCAGATCATCGCCGCTTGGACCAAGACTTGGACCTTAGCTGATCTGCTGGCGTTTCTGGAGGAAAAGGGCATTCCGTCGGGCCGAGTGTTTCGGGCCCCGGACATGCTGGAAAACGAGCAATTTCAGGCGCGCGACGCAATCGTTGAAGTCGAACATCCGGTGTTCGGGGCCATTAAGATGCAGAACGCTTTTCCGAAACTGTCGGAGACTCCGGGCAGCGTGCGTTGGCCAGGTCCAATCCTAGGCGAGCACACAAACAAGGTATTGGCGGAGATGGGTCTGACGGAAGTTCAGATCCATGACCTGCATTCGCGCGGCATTGTCGGCGGTTAGCCCACCATGATCCAATCCCCTGTCAGGCTGGATTGCGAGACACCGACGAGGATCAACTGCCCGCCACCGCCCATGGTGATCACAACGTCCGCACCGACTTGGGCCAATTGGTAAGTCGTCCCGCTATCGAGTTGTATGCGGTCGCCCTCGGCGCGATTGAAGTCAGTGACGCGGTCGATACCGGCTTCTCCAAAGCTGTGGAATGTATCCGCACCGCTACCTCCAGAGATGGTATCGTCGCCTCTATCGCCCGATATCCAATCATCCCCCGCTTGTCCGAGGAGCGTGTCATTGGCTTGGCCACCACGAATAGTGTCATTGCCTACGCCGCCGTCGCACCAGTCGCTTCCAAGATTCCCGTAAACGATATCGTCGCCGCCTTGGCCATATAGAACGTCGTCGTCCTTACCGCCTAGGACCCAGTCGTTTCCATCGCCGCCGAAGACTGTGTCATTGCCGGGATTTCCGTTTAGGTCGTCGAATCCAGACCCACCCTGGAGGGAGTCGTTTCCTTCTCCTCCACGGAGATAATTAGAGCCGCTAACGTCGGTCACGGTATCATTGCCATCACCTCCGTAGACGGTGTCATTGCCACCACCGCCCTGGAGCTGATTGTTTAGGGCATTGCCGGTAATGCTATCAGCTCCGGATCCCCCAATTGCATTTTCAATGTCGGCACCTTTGGCGATTGCAACGTTGCCACGGTTACCCCCAACATCAGAGAAGTACCCTTGACGCAATTCGATCACTTGATTGGCCGTGTAGCCCGAGAAATCGAATGTATCGTTGCCACCTGCGTCCCAGACCGCGAATTGAGCCTTGGTGGCGTTAGACGTCAGTTCGAACCACGGACGGGCGGCGTTGGAATTAAACCCGTAGATGGTGTCTCCCGTTCGAGTCGAGGTATTGACCCCATACTCTAATTGGATCGCGGCGATGTCATCCAATAGCGGCGCGGCGGAATAGCCGGGTAGGTTGGCACCGGTATTGAAGCCACCAAAATAGCTCATCACCGTATACTGGCGACTGTCCTCATAATATGCGGCATCAACGCTGTAGCTGAGGGTAACATCCTTTTCGGCGTTGTAGTCCGACGGATGGCCGAGCCCGATGGCGTGGCCGATCTCATGGACGATTGTCAGTCCGCCGTAGTTACCGACGCTGGGATTGGCATTGTACTCGAAGCTAGTGTTGACCCAGACATCGCCAGCCCGAGAGGTGGAGCTTCGTGAACCCGGATAATAGGCGAAGGCCACAGCACCCTCTTCGCCCGTGTCATAGTTGCCAAACAAGATCGACGCGTCATCCGAGTAGGCACCTTCGCCAAAGGTGCCTACTCCAACGCGATTGAACGTGATGTTCGCGGCATCCGACCAGCCAGAAAGCGCCAACTCAGCTTGGTTGATCTGCAGGTCGTTGAACCGCGAGAACCCGCCAGCATCAGACGGCATGGTGGTCGGAGCATTCGCTCGAAACCCATAGGTGACAGAGGTTGCCTTACCCAGTACGCCTCCCCAACCGGCCTGATCGCCCGTGAGGCGGCTTGCGGCTTGGTCAATGGAAAGGCTGAGCTTACCGTTGTCGGCCGGGCCCAATCTCGCATCAGCATTGAGGTAACGCTCAGGACCGGGATCGCCTGAAATCGCTGTCGGCTCCTCAGAGAAGCGGTCAAAATCGAGTTCTAGTCTCATGGCGACTCGACAAACTCCAGGCGCAGCAATTCTAGTCTTAGGATACACGTCACAGGCGAACAAGACTCGCTGAAATGATCAGGGCTAGCTTAATGGTCTATCGGAACGCCGTATTGAGTCAGATTGAGGGCTAAGGAATTTTAGATGCCAGATGTCAACGACCCCTTAGTGCCCGACGATGCCTGGCGACAATCTGGTGTTCGCGTGATTGCGGCGAACCAGCTGGACGACAATACGCCCCAGACTCCCGGGATGAGCCGAGCGGCTGCAATCAATTTCGCACGGGTTGGCGCACAAAAGCTGTGGGCGGGTACGGTCCATATCCATGCCGGAGCCAAGACAGGTGCCCATCATCACGGCCCATTGGAGAGCGTTATTTACGTGATCAAGGGGCGCGCGCGAATGCGTTGGGGGGAGGCCCTGGAGTTTGTGGCAGAGGCCGGACCCGGCGACTTTATCTACGTCCCGCCATATGTCCCGCATCAAGAGATCAATGCCTCTAGTGACGAGGCTCTCGAGTGCGTACTTGTGCGGAGTGACAGCGATGCCATCGCGGTCAATCTAGACATCGAGCCGGTGGAGAAGCCCGAGGGGATCGCCTGGATCGATCCTACCCACAAGGCCTAGGCGCTCGTCTAATTCGGCAGTAGCCCCAGGCGTCCACCTAACATCCGGTCGACCATCCGCCTCGGCAAATTAGCCATCATGAAGGTTTGCAGGGGATCGGGAGCGATCGTATAGCGAACCTTGGGTCTCGCAGTCGTCAACGCATTAAGAACGGCCTGGCCCAATAGTTCCGGCTTCAGACCCTTCGCACCTTGGCCTGTCATATAGGCATGGACCTTTTGCAGAGCCGGGTAGAATGGCGTGTCTTTATAACGTTCAACATCCTCCGCCGGGGCCTTACCCCAAATCTCGGTAGCCACTGCCCCCGGCGCAACGATGATGACGTCGACGCCCACGACGAGCAGCTCACGACGAAGGGCCTCAGATAACCCTTCGATGGCGAATTTCGTGGCATTGTAGGGAGCCAGAAATGGCACTCCGTTTTTGCCGCCGATTGAACTGATATTGATAATCCGGCCGGGGGAACCTTTGCGCTGTGCGCCCTCATAAAGTAGGGGAGCAAAGGCCTGGGTCGTGATGATCACGCCGGTCAGGTTAACCTCGATTTGGTGACGCACGTCTGCGATTGGCAGATTCAGAAGCGGCCCCGCCACGGAGACCCCGGCATTATTTACGAGTCCGGCGAGGGTTTCGCCTGCCAACGCGTCTGACACCTGCACTGATGCAGCCTGCACGGCCTTCTCGTCAGTCACATCAAACAGCAGGGGAACGAACCGGTCGCCAAATTCTTGACCCAGACGATCGGCGTCGGCCTTTTTGCGCACACTACCGAAGACCCGAAATCCCTGCGCAATGAGGACCTTGGTAACGCCCCAGCCAATACCGGTGGAAACACCCGTCACAACGACGCTTTTCATGTCCGAAGTCCCAATTGATCAATTTGTTCGACCTGGATTGCGTCGAGCGGTCCAGCAGCTTCTGCGCCTAAGGCTTGGTGAAGTTCTTCACGATTTTTCACGCCCAGAACAAGGGTCGCGACACCCTCCATTCCCAAGGCATAACGATGCGCGATCACGGCTGGATCTTCGCCCCACACCGCGCAAAGCGTGCGAAACGGCGCGGCACGCTCGAAGTCTTTGGTTTCCGGATGATTGGGTGAGGTGCTGCGATCTAAAGCTGATGTCAGAGCGCCAGCCTGCACCGCGCGTATGCCCATGACGCCGGCGCCTCTGTTGACAGCCTTGGCGAGGATGGTCCGTGGCTCTGCCGGCTCAGCAAATTGGCGAATTCCGCCAGCCGAATCCAATAGGTTAGTGATCACCTGGACGACTTCAGGTTTTTCAGGAAGATCCAGCGCTGCAAGAACACTGGCCGGAACGCCGATGCCCGTGATCCCCCACGCCCCGATGCGGCCTTGAGCCTTTAGCCGCTCGAATGTGGGAATGACCTCATCAACATAGGTTGACCATTTGGTTGAAAACCTGTCGCGCCGCTCGTCACCTCGCGCATAGGCATAGTTGTCTGGTGCCAAGCTTGAGTGGAGGAAGAACACATCAAAGCGTGAGAGACGCATTGCCGCTAGACTGGCTGTCAGTGAAGCCTCGAGAATCTCAGCCGCTCGTCCGCGCCCCGGCGTGCCGAGTTGACATTTTGTTGTGGTCTTCACATGCGATGGCAGCATGCCTTGAAATGTTTCGCCGAAAATCGCTTCGCAGTTCAGGTACATTGGTGCCGTGTCGATCAGGTTGATCCCCGCATCGACCGCAGATCTAAGAGTTGCTATGGACTCATCGCGGGTTGTCTCCCCCCAACCCTGTCCTATGCCGCCGCCGCCCAGAGCCAGCCGACCGACCGATCCCATGTTTCCCAGCGTAGAGGTCTTCACGAAAGCTCACCCCGTCTAATTAATCCGATCATCGGAATATCCGCCATTCGGAATTTCTGTCAAGACGACAACAGCGTAAGCGGCAGCTAGACTGGGAATCGATGACAGAGCAAACACTCGTGAATGATGACCAAGCCGCTGACTTGGCGGCCGCAGTGACTAATTTGCTGCGTAGGTTCAAACTTGAGCCAGGGCTGCTGGCCGGCAGTTCCTATACCGGTTTGCACGCCAACGACGTGGGATTGCTGTCAGTCTTGAGCCAGGCTGACGCCTGGACAGTCCGCGCGCTCGCTCAATCTCTAATGGCTCCCGACTCCACAGTGTCATCAGCTTTGGATCGATTGGAAGGTCGCGAATTGGTAGCTCGGTCCCGCAGCGAGACGGATCGTCGCGTCGTCCGCGTAGAGCTCACACCGGAAGGACGGGCTCTATCGGCGCGCCTCCGATCGGCGCAGATCGAAAACTCTCGGGACATGCTCTCGCTTCTCTCGACCCGCGACAGGAGCGAACTAGTTAGGCTCATCACCACTGTCGCTCAACGGAGACCCTGATGCCCACAGCGAATATCAACGGGTTGAACCTCCACTACGAACGCGCTGGCAGCGGCGAGCAGTTGCTGTTCATTTCAGGGACCGGAGCCGATCTGCGCAACAAGCCCAATCAGTTTGACGGTCCACTGGGCAAGTCGTTCGATATGTTGTCCTACGATCAGCGCGGCCTGGGCCGGAGCGACAAGCCGGACTGGGCCTACTCTATGGCAGATTATGCCGATGACGCCGCGGCTCTGATCGCTCATCAGAATTGGGAAAATGCCTTAGTCATCGGCGTATCTTTTGGCGGCATGGTCGCTCAAGAATTGGCCCTTCGACACCCTAATCGTGTGAAAAGACTGGTTTTGGCCTGCACCTCGCCGGGTGGGGCCGGGGGCACATCTTTCCCGTTCCATGAGATCGGGAATCTGGCGGGTGAGGTAAGGGCAAAGTATCTCATGCCAATTTCCGACACCCGGCGTGATGCGGCCTGGGCTCGAGATAATCCACAGACCTATGCTGATCTCTTGGCGCTATCTTCGACCGATCCTTATGCGGGTGATCCCGGACGCGCAGAAGGTGCAAAGCGCCAATTGGCAGCCAGGGCAAAGCACGACGTTTGGGCTCGTTTGTCCAGCCTGAAAGTGCCGACAATGATTGCGGCAGGCAAGTATGATGGCATCGCAACCCCGCAGACTCAGCTGAGTTTAGCGATGCGTATTCCAGGTTCCGTCCTTCGGTTTTTCGAGGGTGGCCACTTATTCATGTTGCAGGATAAATCTGCAAACCCGGCGATCATCGAATTCTTGAAATCCTAAGGTCGACAATCGTTCATGCCCGGGCGAGCAAGGCTGCCACCGCAGACACCACTTGGCTTACATCATAGGGCTTACGAACGACCGGCGCATCGAACCCGCTGGGGGCACCACCCGCTTCACCATAGCCGGTAGCGAAAACAAATGGGATCCCCGCATCGGCCAAGGCCTGCGCAACAGGTGTCACGGCGCGGCCATTGAGATTGGCATCTAGGACAGCAACATCAATCGGTTGATCCAATAGTCCAATCGCCTCTTCTAGCTCATAGGCTGGGCCGATCACGACTGCACCCGCCTCTGCGAGCCCCGTTTCCAATTCAAGGGCTAAGAGTACGGCGTCTTCGACGATCAGCACGCGCACTCCTCGAAGATCAGAAGATCCCGCGACAACTGGGACCGCCTCTATCGGCCCCTCCCGCCGCGAGTTCGTCGGTGGCTCAAGGCGCTCGACCATGGCTGCGGCTGCCGCCCGAAGTTGAACGCGAACACCAGATGCGCGAAATTCGACTTCCACGTCACCATTGAGCTCACGCCCGGTAACTTGCCTCAGAAGTGTTGACCCAAAGCCAAGCCGTGGTGGCACCGTCACAGCGGGGCCACCAAGCTCAGACCAGATCAGGCTAAAACCACCATCAGGCTCCATGGCCCAACTGAGGCTCACTCGCCCTGTTTCCGTTGAGAGTGCCCCGAACTTCAGCGCGTTTGTTGCGAGTTCATGCAGAGCCAGAGAAAGCGCATTGGCCGCACGGGGCGTTAGGAATAGGTCTGGCCCCTCCCATTTGGTCTGTCCTGGCGCAATTCCGCTCAATTCCGCTTCGGCCAGTTGAGCGATCGCGGCCCCCCGCCAACGCGCAGCCGTCAGTAACTCATTTGCCGATGCCATAGCCTTGAGGCGACCAGAGAAGGTCGACAGGAAGTTACTCATCGACGTTGTGCGTTTGGCGGTCTGTTGGGCCAACGCTTGCACGGCGGCCAAGACATTTTTGACCCGGTGGTCGAGTTCCGACATCAGGGTGATGCGTTGCTCTTCGGCGGCACGGCGCGCTGAGATATCTCGGATCAATCCACAGACGGCAACGCGACGTCCTTGGGAGTCGTAAGCTACGATCCCTGTCGCTCGGACCCAGATGACCCTTCCATCGTCCGGCCGCAAAATACGATAGTCAATGTCGTAACGGCCATTGGCATCTAGGGCATGCTCGATGGCCTGCCGCGCTGCTGCGCGATCCTCGGGATGAATGATTTCCCACAAGTGGTCAGGGTCCAGTGTCGAGTATGCACCAGCGGTCATTCCGGTGACCTCTTGCATGCGCGGACTCACGCGAAAGAGGTTTAAGTCAAAATCCCACTCATACTCGCCAAGCCGTGAAGCCTCTAGAGCAAGGTCCAACCGCCCACGGTCGAGAACAAGACTGGAAAGGTCCGCAGCCATAGCCAAAGCATAGTCCCGCTTGGGAACGGACGCGATAGAAACCCGTGAAATCAGCAGGTTTTGTTTTACGACTTTACCGACTGACTTTTCTGCATCCTTAGAACGAGATAGACGTTAGGGGGAGGAAGCAAAGCAAGCCTGCCCTATTTCAATGCCACGGAGTTCAGATATGCCCGCCAAAACCATCAACCTCACCGAGGACCAAGCCAAAGTGGCGTCTAAAGCTGTTTCTGAAGCGGCGGCTCAGGTCGAGCACCGATTCACTGATGCGGCCAAGCGGTTTGAGAAGGTGGTTTCCGAGGGCATCGAACAAATCCGCGCTCAGTCTCAAACATATGCAGACACGACGGTCGAGCATCTCGACGAAGCACAGCGATATGTTTCCCAGCGCGTCCGCGAGAAGCCATTGATGGCGGCAGGTACGGCTTTGGGCGTTGGCCTGCTATTGGGCCTCTTGCTTGCTGGAGGCCGCAACCGTTGATTTTGCGGCGCGCCATTCTTCTGGCCTGCGGGGTTACAGGACTAGCGGCAGCAGCCGGCGTGGCGGTGATCGCATTAGCATTTGCGCTCTATGCTGCCTTGTTGCCTCTTCTTGGCCCCGCACTTGCCGCAGCAGGCGTTGCGGGCTCTTGCGTGTTGATCATACTGCTTGGGGGGATGACGGCTCTCTTTGTGGCCAACCCTAAACGCGGCAACATCAAAGCCGAAAATACAGACCTAGCTTCGAGACTATTCGGCTTGGCTAGCGACAAGCCGTTGATTGCGGTAGCAGCAATTCTGGTCGTGGGCTTTCTTGCGACCCGAAATCCCAAGATTACGGCGGGTTTGATTGGCGCTCTAATGGCTGGATTGACGCCCAAAAAGCGCTAGGTCCGGTTCAGTGATCGCCCGCACTGCGAAAATCTGAAGGTGGGGGGTGCGGAGACGACTGACCAGCGGGGCTGCCGGTCTTAGCTTCGGGGGGCGTTGTCGCCTCCGCAGTGAAAGAACGCAGACCCAGAAAGTCGGTTCCCGCATTAAGCGAATTTAGCGTTCGGCTGGGTCCAGTTCCACTGCTGGCATGGCGTCAAACTCGGCCCGCGTCAAAGGTGCCACAAACCCGTCCGAAGTTTGGTCAAGAGAGGCGAATGCTAGGCTATGCGGTCCGGAGGCTTTCTTACCCTTCGGACGCACCAAAACCTGAGCTGGACGGCCCTTGGAATTGAGCACAACTTTCTCGACGACCCCGAGGAGAGCCCCGTCAGCACCCAGAACAGGGCGACCCTCCATTTGCTCAGAGAACGGTTGGGCCGCAGCAAGCGGGCTTACCGCCATTACGATTATAATCGAGAGAAGTATCGAGACCTTGCTCATGACCCTTATATGGGGGTGGTACGTCTCAGTTGCCAATCCTATCACGCAGCCTGTCGGGCACTGCGGGGATGGAAAAACAATGCCTGTCCAATAGCCGCCTTCACGGTTTCAGGTTGGAACGGCTTTGTAATTAGGAAAGTTGGTTCTGGCCGCTCACCGGTAAGCAGGCGCTCAGGGAACGCAGTGATGAAAATCACGGGGACATCGAACATTGCCAGAATGTCCTTTACCGCGTCGATGCCCGACGAGCCGTCGGCTAGCTGAATATCGGCTAAAACCAGCCCCGGACGCCGGCGTTCGGCGGCGACAACGGCTTCATCTCTGGTGGCAGCAATATCGGTGACAACATGCCCGAGTTCTGTCACCAGCGCCTCAATGTCAGCTGAGATGACCGGTTCATCCTCGATAATGAGAACATCAGTCGCGAGCTCCGCTTCGATTTCCGACTGCGCCAACGTGATCAAGCGTTCAACCTCTGGGAAACCGACTCCTAAAATCTGCGCCGCCTCCGTCGCCGAAAATCCCTCCAACGCAGTAAGCAGGAAAGCTTGGCGAGAGCGGGGGGCTATTCGCATGATCCGCCGATGTGGATCTGGTTGGAGGCCTCGGCCGTCATCCAGGCGCGCCTCGAGGCGCGCGCTGGGTGAACCCCAGATGGTTTGAAATGCGTGATAGAGGCTAACCCGTACGGACCACTGAGCGCTGAGTGGGCGTTCTCCTGCAGCCAGCGCTTGGAGCGTGGTTCGAACATAATGATCCCCCGCTTCCTGACCGCCTGTGAGAGCCCGCGCATAACGACGCAAGTAAGGCAGATGTGGACCGAGGCGACCGAGGAGGCTCAAGTTCAATTCACTCCCTAAGCGAAATGTAAACCCAGACCGGAGCGCCCGAATTCACAAAAGTCCGCGCGAGCGAAACGCTTTGCAAAGCCTGAGGTTCCCATTTCCTACGAATATACGCATTCTGGCCGCTCGACGGGAACCGCCGGTCAACCGAAACGTTGATCGACAGCGAGAACCAGTCGGGATTTCGCTAAGTCTGGATGCTCCGAGCATGATCGAACAACAACGAACGAAGGATTACGACACAATTTCTAGCCTGGCTGATGATGCGCGTATGCGTCAACAAGCTATTGGAGTGCGACTGCGTCAGCTTTTTGACGACGTTGTGAACGAGCCGGTGCCTGAAGAGTTCCTCGATATACTTCGCGATGCGGACAAGCGATCGACGGAGGGTAGCTGATGCTGGCCACTTCCCCGGCCAAGCATATTCACGACACGCTAGGTGATGAGGAATTTAAACGAGAACTCGTAGCCCTGATCCCGCATTTGCGAGCCTTCGCGCGAACACTCACCGGAAATCCAACCTCCGCCGATGATTTGGCACAAGACGCGATGTTGAAGGCCTGGGACGCTCGAGGGTCCTACCAAATGGGCACCCACATGAAGGCCTGGACTTTCATGATCCTTCGAAATCAATTTTACTCAGATCGTCGCAGATCTTGGCGGCAGGTTCAGTTGGATCAAGAGGCCGCGGAGCGTACGCTTGTGGCCATCGACGATCCCGCAAGTCCACTGGCGCTTGACGAGTTGCGGTTGGCCTTGGCGATGCTCCCGCTAGAGCAGCGCGAAGCCTTGATCCTCGTTGGTGCCGGAGGTTTTGCCTATGAAGAGGCGGCCGCGATATGTGAATGCGCAGTAGGAACGGTTAAGAGTCGCGTTAGTCGCGCGCGTCGTGCGCTGCAAGCAATCCTGGATGGTGGTGCATATGAGCGCGATGGTAAGTCCGCCGGCGACGCCATGGCTGCTATCCTTGCAGACGCGGAGCGGCTCTCTTCTGCCCGATGACAGATCAAACGCGACATGAACAGCTCCCCATGGGGTTCTTTGTCGACGATACGTATCCGGCTTACGGCGGCGCTTGCGGCTGCACTGTTGCCCGTCCTGATACTAGGCGGTGTGCAGTCCAGTCTGGCCTTCAAGCGCGAAGCTGAGGCTAAGCGAGAGAGTCTAGCCGCGGCGGCTGAGCGTTCCGCGTCGACCGCAAGAGCTCGCATGGAAGCCGCAGACATCTTGCTCCAGACTCTGGCTCCTGGGTCAGTGGGTGCCCAGTGCGTACAGCGTTTGGTGCAAGTGACTGAACGGATCCCGGGCTACGCCAACTTGATACGCTTCGACAGGATCGGCAGGGTCGCTTGCGCTGCAGGCGACGTTCCACAAGATCCAATGCGCGGACGTCAACCGTGGTTTGAAGCCTTGGAGCGTGGCGACCGATTGGTGATCACCCGCGACCCTGGCGCAAACTATGCAGCGGAGCCTGCACTATTGGCCGCCGTCAGAGACACCGCTCCAGATCACAGCTTCGATGGCGCGCTGGTCGCTGTAATTACACTGAGAAGCTTGGCTCCAAGCCTGACCGACCGCGCCTTGCCGGCAAAATCTGAAGTGGCTCTGGCCGGTGCCGACGGACAATACATCAATTTTACCAATCCTGACGCGTTTGCAGCCCTTCCCTCAAACTGGAAAACCCAGGCAGATGATAGGGGTTCTCTCGTTTGGTATGCTGCCGACCGTCGTGGGGAACGCAGAGTCTATTCCGCAGCACCGCTGGTCGGTGAAGATCTCTATGTGATCCTATCGGCACGATCCGAAGGCCTTTTCTCATGGGCCCAGCTAAATCCCCTGACGGGTCTGGCCTATCCTATTCTGACTTTTGCCTTGGCGTTGGTCGCCGTGATGGTCGCAACCGAGCGGGTGGTGATCCGGTGGATCGCTTACCTGCAGCGCATCGCAGCGCTCTACGGCAAAGGAAGATACTCTGTCAGAGCCTTGCAAGCAGATCGTGCACCACCTGAGATACGAGATTTGGCTCAAACGCTCGAAGATATGGCCGATGCCATCGTTGCGAGGGATGGCTCTCTACGGGAAAGCCTCGCCCAGAAAGACTCTTTGATGCGGGAAATCCACCATCGCGTTAAGAATAATCTTCAGGTGATTTCGTCCTTGCTCAACATTCAGCAGCGCGCGCTGACGGATCCTACAGCGCGTTCAGCCATGTCCGATACTCGCCAGCGCATAACGGCCTTGGCGCTGATATATCGGGCCCTTTATCAAGGCATTGATATCAAGAAGGTGGACCTTAGGGCGTTCCTAGAAGAACTGACTGCCCAGCTGATTTCCTCCGAAACCCTTCGTGGCTTGGCAGTGGAGACGGAGATTAGGGCGGACACGCTTGTGATTGATCCAGACCGTTTGGCCCCGCTGGCTCTGTTTGCAGTAGAGGCCATAACAAATGCGCAGAAGCACGCCTTTGCTGGGCGGGGGGGCAAGCTAACGGTCGATCTCGCGGTAAATCTCAGTGAGGCCGTATTGAGCATTAGCGACGATGGCCCCGCCTCAGAAGATGCGATCAGCGGTCAGGGCGTTGGGCGAACACTTATGATTGCGTTTGCGCGACAACTTCGCGGATTCAGCGAACTGGTTCGTAATGACAAGGGTGGTGTCACCGCGCGCCTGGTGTTCCCCATTCAAAGCAATGAGCGGTCGATCAAACCCCCCAAGCCGGCCCGGGCGGCGGCCTGAAGACCCTAGGCTGCCGACTGGTAGGCCGGATCGCGAGAATAGACTTCTCTCTGGTCTGGGAGTCTAAGGAACCCATCTCCAAGTCCGGCAGCAGCCTCGTCTTGGCTGACGACAAGATAGCCCTGCGGGCTCAATGCGCGCGCTAGGTTTCTGAGCAAGATCGGCCGCGCAGCTTGAGTCATGGAGCCCAATACGTGGCGGCAGAAAATTACGTCAAACCGTCCGGCCGCTGACAGATCAGAAACCAAATTGATCCGCCTCCAACGCACCATCTGGCGAATTCGAGGTGTCAATTGCCAGTTGTCGTCAACCTTTTCGAAATAGCGGACCAGCCGTCGCACAGACAAACCTCGCTGAATTTCGAACTGCGTATAGAGGCCGCTTTGAGCCTTCTCAAGCGCACGATCGGAGATATCCGAGCCAAAGAGTTCGATCCGGGTCTTAGGGGACAAGGCACCTCGCTCCTCGTCAACCGTCATCGCGAGAGAATAGATTTCCTGACCTGGCCCACAGGCGGCGCTCCACACCCGGATTGGCTCCTCACCCCGAATTCGCGACAGGCTTGGCAGAATCACCGAGCGAAAAGTCTCAAATGTCCCATGATCCCTGAAGAATGCCGTCTCGCCAGCCGACATAGCTTCGACGACGCTCCAGGCTAGACTATCTTCGGGACGGACCTTGATCGTCGCCATGAGCTCCGAAATTGACCCAAAGCCCTCTCGACGCGCGATAGGACCCAATCGACTCTCAATCAGATAGGTTTTTCGCGAATCTACAGCCAAGCCAGATCGCGATGCGCAGAGTTCTGCTACGAGTTCGTAGTCTTCAGGCCTCATGTTAGCCCAGCCTCAGCAAACTTTGACGCGATGATGTCGCCGTCAAAGGGCTTCATGATGTATTCCTGCGCGCCAGCTTCCAACGCCTCGTTGATGCGGTCCAAGTCGTTCTCAACTGTGCAGAAGACCACCGATGGCACGTCGCCGCCCGGCTCTTGGCGCAGCCGACGCAGGAACTCAATGCCATTCATCACGGGCATATTCCAGTCGAGCAGGATGGCATCTGGCATCGCGGCGCGACACCAAGCAAGCGCCTCCATCCCGTCGGACGCCTCGGCAATTTCAAAGCCGATGTCCTCCAGAATGCGCCGGGCCACCTTGCGGATCACCCGGCTGTCATCGACCACTAGGCAGGTCTTCAACCGATCTCCTCCATGAGAACGGTTTTGACGCAAGGATGGTTAAGGAGGGGTTTGGACGCTGGACCTCATATCGGGATTAGGTTGGGATTGATGCGCTGAAGACGACCACATCATCGGTAATTTGGCCCGAAACCTGCCCGCCAACGTCGCCGACAACCAAACTGACATAATAGGCCTGGACCCAATGGCCGTGCAGTCCCTCGGTCATGGCATGGCCTTTCAACCCCTCCAGAACCTCTGGGCGAATCCGAGCCTTTGGACCAACGGCATCAATGACAATCGATGCTACGCCGTCCTGCTCAGAGACCCTGACCGTTGCAGTGCCGCCCAGCGGCAAGGCGGCACCCGCCAATTGCGCCAAGTTCAGCACAGTGCGGGCGGCAGGCTTGGAGAGGGTTGGGGCTAAGACCTGCCAGTCCAACTGAGCTTTCATATGGTTGAAAATCCCCTGGCTCAGCTTGGCGAGTTCCCGGGGGTCGAACGTCTCGGCCGATGCAGACGCACCAAAGGCAATCCGGGTGAACGCCAACAAGTCTGCAAGCTTGCGACCCGATCCAGCGATCAAGGACATAGCGTCTTCGCGCATGTCCGCCATGGTCGGATCATCAAGCAGATCCAGACCAGATACAATGGCGCTCGCCGGGCTGATAAAGTCGTGACACATCCGCGCGGCCAGATAGGCCGCGACCTCAGCTGTTCGTGGCGGCGGTACCTCAAATTCACCGATGGGGAAGGTTTCGTCGTGCGAGAGGGCGGGTTCACTCATGATTTACTGAATCTGGCCTGATTTGGCGCTTTGGCAAACCACACTGGCCGTTTAGGTACCGGCCATGGAATTTCATCAAAATGTCGGGCCGATCCTTGCAGACATCTGTGAGGAAGCGGCGCGCCTGATCCTGCCACTTTGGAAATCAGGTCTAACTGTCCACACCAAGGCCGACGAAAGCCCAGTAACGGAGGCCGACCGTCAGGCCGAAACCCTGATCCTCGCCCGTTTGGCCGTCGCCTTCCCAGGGGTCCATGTGATCTCGGAGGAAGACGCCAGCGAATTTGGAACGCCCGACGCGATTGGCCGCCAGTTTTTTCTGGTCGATCCCGTCGATGGCACCAAGGCGTTCGTGCGTGGCGACCCAAACTTCACCGTCAACATCGCGCTGATCGAGGATGGGCAACCGGTGGCTGGCGCAGTCAATGCCCCTGCGACAGGGGAAACCTGGTTCACCCACGACGGCCAAGCCATGAAACGTACTGATGGAGGCGAAAATCAGCCAGTGAGGGTGCGCGTTTGGCCAAAAGGCGCGGCCATTGCGCTGGTTAGCCACACCATGAAGCCCGAGACAGTGCAGGGCTTGGCCGACAAATACGGCTTCGACACCCCCCATCCTATGGACTCCTCGATCAAATTTTGCCGACTCGCAGAGGGGTCCGCCGATATCTATCCTCGACATGGACCGACCATGGAATGGGACATCGCCGCAGGTCACGCCGTGCTGAACGCAGCGGGCGGCAAGGTTGATGCTGAGGATGGTTCAGCCCTCGTTTACGGCAAAGCCGACAAGGGATTTCGTAATGGATGGTTTATCGCCCGGGGTGGCTAAACAGGCAGCCCGTGAAGGATAATATACCCCGAAAAACCAGAGACAAACGCCAAGGCCGCAATCAACAGATAGGGTCTAAGAACATCCAGCGCGCCAACTTCGGTCATGGACCATCCCCAGGTCTGAGCAGGTTACTAAGATTAACCCAGATCCGCCGTCTTGGTTGCATCTTAGCCTAAGCACCGTTCCATGATTCGGGCGTTTTCCACTGGGTCGCTCGGATCATCTCACCACGGCCTATTGCCTCGACGGAGGCTTTGGTCAGACTGGGCATGGGAGGACATCCAAATGGTCCACGAGACAGTTACATACGAGCAACAGGGTCCGGTCGCGGTCCTGACCTTGAACCGTCCCGACAAACTCAACGCCATCAGCGCGGAGTTGCGCGCTGATGTACGTGCGGCGCTGAGCGTTGCCCGGACCGACGACAGTGTCCGCGCCCTAATCCTAACCGGAGCGGGTCGTGGGTTTTGTTCAGGTGCCGACTTGACCGGGACACCGCCCATAGTCGGGACCGGTCAGAACAGCCGCCTGGATGAGATGGGTTGGGTGGGGCAATGGGCCACGGACTTCCATGATTTCGACAAGCCGCTGATCGGGGCGATAAATGGGGTCTGTGCCGGAGCGGGGATGAGTGCCGCCTTGGCTTGTGACGTGCGGATTGGCTCGGCCGACGCGCGGTTTAAGACCACCTTCGTTGAACGTAATTTATCACCAGACAGCGGCATGAGTTGGTTCCTGCCACGCATCGTCGGTTATGCAGCTGCGGCCGATCTGATTTTGACTAGTCGAATGGTTTTGGCCCCCGAAGCCTTGAGCCTGGGCCTACTCAATCGGGTCGTAGACGGCGACCTGCTTCAAGCCGCGATCGCCTATGCGAACGAGATGACACGTTGGCCACCTTTGGCGGTGCGAATGGCCAAGACCGTCCTACAAAACAACCAGGACGCAGACCTAGCTACGGCACTAAAATACGAGTCCGTTGGACTCGGGATCTCCCGGCGCGCCATCAACGATTCCAAAGAGTCTGCGGCATCTTTCAGCGAGAAACGACAAGGCCACTACACGGGGACCTAATTTGGCGTCATAAGGCCGCAAACCTTGGAGACTTAAGGCCATGGCCCTCGATACCGGCGCGACCCAAAAGACCTTTGATTGGCAAGATCCCTTGGACATGGCCGCACGCCTCTCTGAGGACGAGCGCATGGTTTGGGATGCGGCCCGCGCCTATTCACGCGACAAACTGCTGCCCCGGGTGGTCTCGGCATATGCCGAAGAGCGGTTCGACCGTGAGATTATGACTGAGATGGGGGCCTTGGGCTTCCTGGGTCCAACGCTGCCGGAAGAGTATGGATGCGCCGGGGTCAATCATGTAGCCTACGGTCTGATCGCCCGCGAGATTGAGGCCATCGACAGTGGTTACCGCTCGGCCATGAGCGTCCAATCCTCGCTTGTCATGTATCCGATCTTTGCTTTTGGCTCCGAAGAGCAGAAGCAAGCTTACCTCCCTGGCATGGCGCGTGGCGAGATTATCGGCTGCTTTGGCTTGACCGAAGCCGATGGCGGCTCCGACCCAGCCTCTATGCGCACCACGGCACGCAAAGCCCCTGGCGGCTATACGATTTCCGGGGCCAAGATGTGGATCACCAATGCCCCCATTTCCGACGTGGCCCTAGTCTGGGCCAAGCTGGATGGCGTGATCCGTGGCTTCTTGGTTGATCGCGGTGCCAAGGGGTTCACCACCCCGAAAATCCAAAACAAGCTTAGCCTGCGTGCCTCGATCACCGGCGAGATCGCCCTGGACGACGTCTTTGTCGGCGAAGATAAAATGCTGCCGAATGTTTCGGGCCTGCGCGGACCCTTCTCCTGCCTCAACAAGGCCCGCTACGGCATCGCCTGGGGGGCTATGGGAGCTGCAGACTTCTGCCTGCACGCCAGCCGCGACTACACCAAGACCCGCAGCGTGTTCGGCAAGCCGCTGGCCGCACGCCAGTTGATTCAGAAGAAGTTGGCTGACATGCAGACCGAGATTGCGCTCGGCTTTGAGGGTGCGCTAGCGCTCGGTCGGCTCATCGACCAGGGTGCATGGGTGCCCGAAGCCATAAGCCTGATGAAGCGAAATAATTGCGGCAAGGCCTTGGCCATAGCCCGTGAAGCGCGCGACATCCACGGCGGCAATGGCATCAGTGGCGAGTATCACGTCATGCGCCACGCGGCGAACCTGGAGACCGTAAATACCTATGAAGGTGCCCATGACGTCCACGCTTTGATCCTGGGTCGGGCCATTACCGGCGAAAACGCTTTCTAATCGTTCGACAAAACGGCCCTCGGAGTTCACGCTTTCGTACATACCAATCGCGTACGAGTGAGTTTCGATTGAGGAGCCTACTGGATGGCTGACGGAAGCAAGACGGTTGATGAAACCGATTCTACGACCATCCAACGCCTGTTTGAACACAGCCGCGACCTCTTGGGTGTGATCGACACAAACTACCAATTCACGACCGTTAACCCAGCCTGGACCGAACTGTTAGGTTGGTCGCAGCAAGAGATCCTTGGGCGCTCACCGTTTGAGTTCATTCATCCAGATGACTTGCCCGCATTCGGTGAAATGGTGCTGCAACTGGCCCGCGAGGGCGTCGGTGAGAACTTCGCCCGTGTCAAATGCAAGGACGGATCATGGCGCTGGTTTGAAGGCCGCAGCCGACTTGCCGAGGATGGACGGGTCTATTGTTCTTTGCGGGACGCTCAACGCGAGAGAGAGCGCGACACGGCATTGGCCGAAGTCCTTCAATCGCGCCTCGTTTTGGCTGCGGCCGCCCGCATCGGGGCCTGGAGCTACGAACCGCAAGACGACAAGATCACTTGGTCAGATGAAATTTTAGCTGCGTCAGGCCACGCCTGGGACCAGATGACGACCGGTGCAGCGTACATCGCCGCGCTACCCCTGGAAGACCAGGACCTAGTACAGCGGGCTTTCTCGAACGGCGTTTCGACAGGCACTGGTAGCACCATCCAGCATAGGTTTCAGCGGTTGGACGGGAGTTGGTCCACTTGGCGCGCTACTTTTCACTGCGAGCCGCGCTCGGGGGGTGCATTTGCGTTGAGAGGTATCTCTCAAGACATCACAGAACTGGTTGAGGCGCGGGACGCTGCGCTAGAAGCTGAACGTCAGATTCGTGATCTGATTGAGACCGCCCCTACCGCCATGGCTATTTTTGACAACAAGCTTCGCTATGTGGTGACCAGCGCAGCGTGGCGCCAAGCTTTCAGTCTCGAAACGCGTGAGCATATTGGCCGCACGCTGAATGAGATGTTTCCTCGGGTACCTCGCCGTTTGGTCAATGCTCAGAAGCGGGCGCTGACAGGCGAGATTCTGGCGCGTGAAGATCGTTTCACTGACGGTTCGGGTAACGATCATTGGGTGCGTTGGGAAATGCGACCCTGGCGCAATGCAGATGGGTCGATCCGCGGCATGTTGGCGAATGTCGAAGACGTGTCACGCGTCGCATTGGCGCGGCGAGACGCCCAAACCAATGCGCAGAGGCTTAAGGTGGCGCTCAACGCGGCCAATGCAGGTGTGTTTGAAATTGACCACGTAAACAAGACATTTTGGTCCAGTCCAGAGTTCAAGAGATTGGTGGGCGAAGTCCGAAATAGCTACGATGAAATGGTGGCCTTACGATTTCCGGCGTTCCATCAGGACGACATGCACATCGTGCATCAAGCCTTCTCGAACATCGCGCCAACAGAACGCAAATCCGACCAAGGGTTTGTCGCCCGCATTATCAATGGCGAAGGCGAAGCACGCTGGGTGCGCGTATTCCATCACCTTTCCATCGACCGCAACGGTCGTTGGTTAAAGGGTGTTGGCCTAATTCACGATTTCGACGCCCACAAGCGACAGGAACTGGAACTGATTGAAGCCCAACGCGCTGCTCAAGCGGGGGCAGAAGCGAAGGCTGCGTTTCTGGCGAATATGAGCCACGAAATCCGCACGCCGATGAACGGCGTTATGGGCGTACTCCACTTGTTGAAGTCGGAAGACCTGTCGCACGACGGCCGATCTATGCTGGAGGAGGCACTCTCCTGCGGTCAGATGTTGGCCGAACTATTGAATGACGTCATCGACTTCTCAAAAATTGAAGCCGGCCATTTGGAGATGACTGTCGAACCCGTCGATCCCGCTGCGCTCGCCCTTGGCGTTGCGCGGCTGCTGGGCGCCCAAGCAGAGGCTAAGGGCCTTGTACTGGGACTAGAGGGTTTTGAGCAAATCGGATGGATTGGCACCGATCCCGTACGCCTCCGTCAGGCCCTCTTCAACCTGGTGGGAAATGCCGTGAAATTCACGCAAAAGGGCGGGGTAACCGTTCGTGCGACTCGGCGGATAGATAGCTCAGGACCTATCCTTCGTTTCGAAATCGAAGACACGGGGATAGGGATTCCAAGTGCTGCTCAAGGGCGGATATTCCAGCGCTTCGATCAGGGAGACGCCTCAACGACGCGTCAGTTCGGCGGCTCCGGCCTTGGTCTTTCCATCACGCGCAAGCTTGCGGAGATGATGGGCGGAGACGTGGGGTTCACATCAGTTGAGGGTCAAGGTTCCACCTTTTGGTTGGAAGTAGCGGCTCCATCCGCCGAGGTCAGCCCGGCCGTTGCGGATATAACAACTGACCTGCTGGAAGGGTTGAGCATCCTGGTGGTGGAGGACAACGCGACCAACCGGATGATCGCCACGAAGCTTCTCGAGAATCTGGGTGCTAGAGTCGAGACTGCGGCTGATGGTTATTTGGGTGTTCAAGCGGCGGCTTGCGGCGCATTCGACCTCATTCTCATGGACGTTCAGATGCCAGGCATAGATGGCATGGAAACTTCCCGCCGAATTCGGGCCTTGGGAGGCAGCGTCGCCCAGGTTCCGATTGTGGCGCTGACCGCCAATGTCCTAGCCCATCAACGTCAATCCTATCTTGAGGCGGGCATGGATGGGGTTGTTGGAAAGCCGATCTCACCAGCGACACTGCTGGCCGAGATTGCACGCCTGAGCGGAGCCACCAGCGCCGACAACGAAGCCGCCGCTTAACGGCCCTTTCGCCCTGGGACGGCCTAATGCTAGATCACCCCAGAACATATTGGGGAGCGATGTATGGCAGAGGCAATTGGAGACGCGCCGAAGAGCACATCTTTGCGGACTGTCGTGGCCGCCTCTGCGGCGGGAACCACCTTCGAATGGTATGACTTCTTCGTCTTCGGTAGCCTCACGACCGTGATCTCCAAGACCTTCTTCTCAGGCCTCACAGACACGGCGGGATATATCGCAGCCTTAGCCTTATTTGGCGCTGGCTTTGCGTTTCGTCCCATCGGGGCTTTGGTGTTTGGTAGGATCGGCGACAAGACGGGCCGCAAGGGCGCTTTCCTGATTACGGTTATCCTGATGGGCGGCGCCACCTTTGCCATAGGGCTGCTGCCGACCTACGCGCAGGCCGGTATTATCGCGCCAGCTCTGTTGGTCCTCATGCGTATTCTGCAAGGGTTTGCCCTAGGCGGGGAATATGGCGGCGCGGCTATTTATGTGGCTGAACATGCGCCGCCGGGTGCGCGGGGTCGGTCGACAAGTTGGGTTCAAACCTCGGCTGCATTTGGGTTGTTTGCAGCTCTGTTGGTCATACTGGTGACGAGGCTGCTCACCGCAAAGTTTTTTGGCCCCGAAGCCTTCGACGCCTGGGGTTGGCGCATACCGTTCCTGTTTTCTGCGGGACTCTTGGCTGTTTCGATAGTCATGCGCCTAAAGCTCTCCGAGAGCCCTGCCTTTGCCAAAATGAAGGCTGAAGGCGAGACCTCAAAGGCACCCTATGCGGAGGCCTTCGGGCAGTGGAAGAACCTGAAGATTGTAGTGATAGCGCTGTTCGCGATCATGTCAGCCCAGGGGGCCGTCTGGTACACGAGTTTCTTCTATACCCAGACTTTCTTGGACAAGTTTCTCAAGGTCGACCCCGCAACGATTAACTTGCTGATGATGGCTGCGACGGCCGTCAGTGCGGTGTTCTATGTCGTGTTTGGCGCGCTGTCGGACAGGGTTGGTCGCAAACCTGTGATGCTGTTTGGCATGACCTTGATGCTGGTGGCCTATTTCCCTGGATTCCACATGCTTACTCAGATGGCCAATCCAGCCTTAGCTGAGGCTCAGGCCCGCACACCCGTCGTGGTCATAGCCGACAAGGCGGAGTGTTCCCTGCAGTTCGACCCCGTCGGCAAGGCGTCATTCGTATCCTCCTGCGACATTGCCAAAAGTGTGCTGGCAAATGCCGGGGTATCCTATGACAATCAAGCTGGTCTAACCGGATCAAAGGCTCAGGTCAGAGTGGGTGAAACCATCGTGGCATCTGAGTCGGCCAAGGGCTTACCGAAGGCAGAAGCCAAAGCCCTGAAGTCCAAGGTTGAGAGTAAGATAAAGGCCGCGCTATCCGGTGCCGGTTATCCAACCAAGGCTGATCCCGCGCGGATGAACCTGCCGGGAATTCTTGCGGTCCTCTTCGTCTTCGTGATCGCGGCGACATCATTGTTTGGGCCGATTGCAGCCTGTCTCGTCGAGCTGTTCCCTACCAAGATCCGCTACACAGCGATGTCGCTGCCCTATCATATAGGCACCGGTTGGATCGGCGGCTTTGTGCCCTTCACCGCCTTCGCCATCGTCGCCGCTGTGGGAAATATCTATTCGGGGCTTTGGTATCCCTTCGCCTTCACGGCGATCTCGGTGGTGTGTTGCCTGTTGTTCCTGCCAGAGACCAAGGACAGATCATTGGATCAATAGGGCGACTGCCGAACTTAGGTTGGCGGCGCGTCGAGCACAGTTGCCAGCACCTCAACCCTTAGGCCAGTTGCGGCGAGCTCTGCTATTTCGCGATGGGGTGGGGTCGAGACGATCCGGACAACGCGCAGGCCAGCCTCAACTTGCCGGGCTAGGTGTTGCGTTGTCGCCTCCGCAAGTGGCATTCGCTCAGCGTCACGCCGGGCCATGGCAACAATGGTCTGGTCGACCCGGGGATCAACGATCAGGATATCTGCAGCAGCCAGGGCGCGGCTGGCGCGCAGGGTGATCAGGTCGGCTGGTCCCTTACCGTCGATGTACTGCACCGAGCCCAGGGTCGCCGCACCACCGTCGATAGCGCGGACGAAGTGGTCGGCAGCCAAAGCCATATCGCCGGCCAACGCCGCCTGTGCAGCAGGTCCTGACAGGGCCAACCGCAAGAAGGCTCGACGCTGGCTAAGTTCTGGAAAGCGAGCCCGAACATGATCCTGAAACTGGCGAAAGAGCGCAGCAACGCGCCCGGTACCCTCCGGGATCTGCTGTTCAATATCATTACGCAGCATGGCGGCTAACATGGGTGAAGCTCCGCCAGTTCCGATCGCGGCCACGACCTCTCCACGATCAATCACCGCGGGCGTCGTAAAGTCACAGAGTTGGGGGCGGTCTGTCACATTGACTAAAACGCCTACGCTTCGAGCGGCGGCGGCGGCGGCGGTGACGAAGACCTCATCAGGGTCGGCGATGAAGGCCAAGATCGCGCCGAAATAGGACCGCTGCTCCAGAGCCATAGCGCCCTCGATCCTAACAACAGCAGCGGGCGACCCGACGAACAGGCGGGCCTTCGCCTCTGCCGCTTCGCCGGACCCCGCGACAACAACGGTCTTTCCAGCGAGTGGGAAATAGGCAGGAAAGGCGTCCAACTCAGGCGACCAAGGCTCTGATGGCGTGAGGCGGTTTCACTTCACTGTCTTGAGATAACTGATGACAGCGGCGCGATCAGGAGCCGAGGGAAGAGCAGCGGGCATTCGACCGCCAGGCGCAAACTTACTGGGCGAGGTCAGAAATTGATCCAACGCCAAGTCCGTCCAAACTTCACTCTTCGCTTTTAGAGCCGCAGAGTAGCTAAAATCTGGCAGGCTGGCGATCTTTCGACCAGACACGCCAACAAGGCTTGGCCCCATCAGAGTGCTCTTGGCTTGATGGCAAGTCTTGCACTGCAAGGTGAAGATCTTCGCGCCGTCGGCGGCCAGGGCCGGGCTCGATGCCCCAAGTATGACAGCCAAGATCAAAGCGACGCGTTTCATATCAAACTCCGGAACTGCGGGTATCATTTTAGGTGCTCTCTTGGCGTAACGCCATGCCGGAACGCATTTACCAACTCACCTAAACAGCGTTAAGCTCGGTAACCTACGAATCCAGGGAGGGATAAACTCATGGCAATGACCCTTGAGGTGAATGGCAAGTCTATTGCGATAGCGGCTGATCCCGATACGCCCCTCCTTTGGGTTCTGCGCGATGAGGTCGGCCTTACCGGTCCCAAGTTCGGTTGCGGAATAGGTCAGTGCGGGGCCTGTACGGTCCTGGTCGACGGATCACCCATCCGGTCTTGTTCCATGCCGATTTCCGGCCTGGCGGGCATGAAGATTTCGACTATCGAAAGTCTGGGCGGCAATCACGCGCTGCAGCTGGCCTGGGTCAAGAACGACGTTCCCCAGTGCGGCTACTGTCAATCGGGCCAGCTGATGAGCGCTGCAGCGCTGTTGGCAGCCAAACCCAAACCCACCGATGCCGACATCGATGCGGCCATGGACGGCAACATCTGTCGTTGCGGCACCTATCAGCGGATTAGATCTGCGATCAAAGAGGCTGCCGGTATGCCCGCTGCAGCCAAGGTTTGAGGGATAAGATCATGAACGCACCTGTCAAACCTCAAGACCTAAAATCCGGCGCGACACGGCGTGAACTCGTGGTCGGCGCAACCCTCGTGGGCGGGGCCTTGCTGGTCGGCTGCGGACCCGGCGACATTCTCTCGATTGGGGCCAAGAAAGACTTCGGCGCCTTTGGACCCTTCATCAAGATTGCCGCCGATGGCGCGGTGACGGTGATCTCCAAACATATCGAGTTTGGCCAAGGCAACCATGCCGGCCTAGCGGCCATCGTGGCTGAGGAACTCGACGCCGACTGGTCAAAGGTCAAGGTTGAACAAGCCGCGGCTATTGCCAACGTTTACGCCAATACGGGGATGGGCGTGCAAGGGACTGGAGGATCGTCCGCGATCAATAACTCCTGGACCCAACTACGAACGGCCGGGGCTGGTGCGCGCGCCATGTTCGTGGACGCGGCGGCAGCGAAATGGAGCGTTCCTGCCGCCGAAATCTCCGTCAAGGACAGTGTGGTCAGCCATACCAAGAGCGGCAAATCGGCTGGGTTTGGGGATCTGTTGGCCGACGCCGCTAAAATCGTCCCGGTTAAAACTCCTGCCCTGAAGGACCCCAAAACCTTTACGCTGATTGGCACGGATCGGGTTCGTCGCAAGGACTCCCAGGCCAAGAGCGACGGCACGGCGCGGTTCACCCAAGACGTCCACCTGCCCAATATGGTGGTTGCCATGGTGGCGCATGCGCCGCGCTTTGGAGCCAAGGTCACCAGCTTTGATGCTACCGAAGCCAAGAAGGTCGCGGGCGTGGTCGAGGTCTATCAGATCCCGACCGGCGTGGCCGTCGTAGCCGACAACACCTATGCCGCCAAGAAAGGCCGCGAGGCGTTGAAGGTGGTTTGGGACGAAACCAAAGCCGAGACGCGCGGCACCGACAAACTGCAAACTGACTATACCGACTGGGCCAACGGCAAGGGAACTCTGCCGGAAAAGATCAAATGGCAGTCTTTCGAAGCTAAGGGTGACGCGACCAAACCCACAGAGGGTCAGGTCTTCGAGGCCACCTACGACTTCCCGTTCCTAGCCCACGCCACTATGGAACCCATGAACTGTGTGGCCGAGATTTCCGGCGGTAAGGCCAAGCTGACCTTCGGCTCGCAAATCCCCACCGTCGATCAGCTCAACACCGCCAAGATCGTCGGCATGTTGCCGGGTGCCGTTGAAATCGAGACCCTGTTTGCCGGCGGCTCTTTCGGGCGGCGCGCCAATTTCCAGTCCGACTATGTGACCGAGTGCGTTCATATCGCCAAAAAGGTCGGCAAGGGTCGCCCCGTGAAGCTGGTCTGGACCCGCGAAGACGACATGACGGCGGGCTATTTCCGCCCCTTGACCCATCACCGGGTCAAGATCGTCACCGACAAAGACGGCTACCCCACCTCCTGGACCCACAAGGTCGTCACCCAGTCGCTGATGAAAGGCTCACCCATTCCGTCCAAGGGCATTGATGCCTCAACGGTCGAAGGGGCCATGGGATCGCCCTATCTCAAGGCGACCCCAGTCGTAGACGGTCAGGTCTTGATGCCGGAACTTGGCGTGCCGGTGCTGTGGTGGAGGTCAGTAGGTGCGACCCACACGGCTTTTGTGATGGAGCACACCATTGATCAGCTGGCCCGCAAAGCTGGTAAGGACCCGGTCGCCTATCGCTTGGCTATGTACGAAAAGGCCGGTGCTACCCGCCATGCTGCGGTGCTGAAACTGGTGGCTGAGAAAGCCGGTTGGACAAATCCCGCGCCCGCAGGCTGGAGCCGCGGCGTCGCCGTGCATGAGAGCTTTGGCTCGGTGGTCGCCCAGGTCGCTGAGGTTAAGCTGATGGACGGCGTGCCCAAGGTTGGCAAGGTCTATACCGCCGTAGATTGCGGTATCGCCATCGCGCCCGACCAGATCGCCGCCCAGATGGAAGGCGGCGTCTGCTACGGCCTGTCTGCCGCCCTGTTCGGCAAGGTGACGCTGAAGGACGGTGCCGTTGAGCAGACCAATTTCGACGGCTATCGCGTGCTGCGCAACTCCGAAGCCCCGACCGTGGAAACCTACATCCTGCCGTCCGGAGACCCACCTACCGGCGTCGGCGAACCCGGCGTTCCACCGATCGGGCCCGCCGTCGCTAACGCGATCCTGGCGATGAACGGACAGGCGACGAACAGTCTGCCGTTTGTGAGGAGCTAATTCGGGATATCTCCTGGGACGTCCACGTCAAATAGTACCCCGTCGTCCGGGGCCTCGACCAGAGCTAGCCTGTCACCCAGGCACTGCAGGATGGACCGCGCACCCGCATCGCCCTGTAAGTTCATCAACTGCGCGATCAAGCTCTTGCCAATCAGAGCTGGGTGACCGCGCTGGCCGCGATAGGTGGTTGCAGCGGCCGGGGCACCGTCCAAAACCACCTGCTTTAGGCTTGAAAACACGCCCTGCGGAATACGCGGCATATCGCCCAACAGCACGAACACGCCAGCGGTGTCGGCGGGCAGAGCTCTAGCGCCCGTCGCCAACGACACCCCCATGCCTTGCGCGTAGTCAGCCGCATGAACCACCGTCAGGCGCGCAGACTGGCCAACCGCCTCTGCATGCCGATAGGCGACGCCCGCCACATCATCGGCGTCTGCTCCCGTGACCAGGATGACGCCGCGCACGGGGGCGGCCAGGGCGGTCGCGAGCGCGGCATCCAGCAAAACGCCGTCGCTATAGGGGGCCAAAAGTTTGCGGCCGCCAAACCGGCTACCACTTCCCGCCGCCAGAAGGATCACTTCAAAGGCGTCTGCCTCTGTCATCAGCGCTCTATCCTCTCTATGTTGGCCAGACCATGACGCTGACCAATGCCACATTGCCGCAACCGACCCTGATCGACGGGTTCGGGCGCACCGTGACCTATCTGCGGGTTTCGGTCACCGACCGTTGTGATCTGCGCTGCGTCTATTGCATGGCCGAGCATATGACCTTCCTGCCCAAGGCGCAGGTTTTGACGCTGGAAGAACTGGATCGGTTGGCCTCGACCTTCATCGGTCTGGGCGTCCGTAAGCTGCGGATCACCGGCGGTGAACCCTTGGTGCGCAAGGGGGTGATGAGCCTGATCGAGAACCTGTCGCGGCACCTGAAAACCGGCGCGCTGGAAGAACTGACCCTGACCACCAATGGCACGCGGCTGACAGAGTTTGCCGCCGATTTGGCGCGGTTCGGCGTGCGGCGGATCAATGTGTCGATGGATACCCTCAAGCCCGACCTGTTTCGTAAACTGACGCGGGGCGGCGATTTGGCCAAGGTGATCGCCGGGATCGATGCGGCGATTGCAGTGGGTCTGAAGGTCAAGATCAATGCTGTTGCCTTGAAAGACGACAATGCTGGCGAGCTGGCAGACCTGATCACGTGGGCCCATGCGCGCGGGGCAGAGGCGACCCTGATTGAGGCCATGCCGCTGGGCGAGATCGAGGTGGATCGTACCGATCAGTTCCTGTCGCTCAAGGAAGTGCGGCGAGACCTAGAGAGCTTTTGGACCTTGACCGACAGTGACCATGTCACCGGCGGCCCGGCTCGCTATGTCACCGTGACCGAAACCGGCGGGCGGTTGGGATTCATCACGCCGATGAGCCACAATTTTTGCGAGGCCTGTAACCGCGTACGGCTCACCTGCACCGGCACCCTGCACACCTGCCTAGGGCGCGAGGACGCCAGCGACCTGCGGGCCGTGATGCGGGCCGGGGCCAACGATGAAGGCCTGATAGACGCCATCAGGCTGGCTGTTGACGCCAAACCGCTGGGCCACGACTTCCAGATCGCGCGCAATTCGGCCCCTGCCGTAGCGCGGCACATGTCGACCACAGGGGGTTAGCCGGTGGCCCGCGTGTTGCTGTTTGGTCGGCTCAGCGACATCGCCGGTTGGCGGGAGCGTCAGATCGATAGCCCCTCTATTGGCGACCTAAGGGCGGTATTAGCGTCGCATGACGTTGACTTGGGCGAGGCCCTGGCCGGACCTGGCGTGCAGGTGGCCTTGGACCAGGCGATCCTGCGCGGTGATGCACCGCTAAACGCCCGCTCCGAAGTCGCCTTCCTGCCACCCATGAGCGGCGGATGATCCAGCTTAGCGACCAGCCCATTGATCCCGGCGCGTTGCTCACAGCCTTTTCGGCCGACCGCCGCGAGACCGGCGCGATTGCCACCTTCACAGGTTTGGCGCGCGCTGAGCTGGGCCAGACCAATATCTTAGAGCTCGAGGCCTATCCGGGCTTCACCGATGCCCAGATCGCCGAACACGCGGCGGCGGCCACCGCACGGTTTAACCTGCAAGACTTGACCATCGTCCACCGGGTCGGCCGCATTGAACCCGGCCAGCCCATCGTCTTCGTCGCCACCGCAGCCGCCCACCGTCGCGCCGCCTTTGAGGCCTGCGATTTCCTGATGGACTACTTGAAGAGTAGGGCTCCCTTCTGGAAGAAGGAGATCGGGCCGACCGGTGAACGCTGGGTCGAGCCAAAGCTGCAAGACCACACTGACCTCGCCCGCTGGGAGACGACATCGACATGAACGCCTTAACCCCCAATGTTTTGCAGCCAGGCGGTCGCATCGACGAAGGCCGCAAGATTACGCCTGTGCGCATCGCCGTCCTGACCGTGTCCGACACCCGTGACGAGGAGAGCGACACTTCCGGCCACGTCTTGGCCGAGCGGATCACCGGGGCAGGCCACGAGCTGGCCGCCAAGGAGATCGTCAAGGACGACGTGGCGCAAATTCGTGAGCAGGTGAACGCCTGGGTGGCGTCGGGCACTGTCGACGCGATCATCACCACAGGCGGCACCGGCATTACCGGCCGCGACGTGACACCTGAGGCGATCGAGCCCCTGTTCGATAAGAAGATCGATGGTTTCTCAGTGATCTTTCACCTGGTCAGCTACCAGTCAGTGGGCCTCTCCACCTTGCAAAGCCGCGCGACGGCGGGCCTGATTGGCGGGGTGTTCGTGTTCTGTTTGCCCGGCTCCAACGGGGCAGTGAAGGACGGCTGGGACAAGGTGATTTCCGCCCAATTGGATAGCCGTCATGGGCCCTGCAATATGGTCGAGTTGATGCCCAGGCTGTTGGAAGTTTGAGCCCGCTCACCCACATCGATGAGACTGGCCGCGCCAATATGGTCGATGTATCGGCTAAGGCCGTGACGACGCGCGAGGCGGTGGCGGAAGGTTTCGTGCGCATGTCGGCGGCAACACTGGGGCTTGCGCTCTCCGGCGATGCCAAAAAGGGTGACGTGCGCGCTACAGCCGAGATCGCCGGGATCATGGCCGCCAAGAAGACTTCGGATTTGATTCCGCTCTGTCACCCCCTGGCGTTGTCGAAGGTCGAAGTACGTGTCGAGCCTGGCGAGGGCGGTCTGGCGGTGACCGCGCGGGTCAAGACTACGGGTCAGACGGGGGTTGAGATGGAGGCTCTAACCGCCGTCAGCGTCGCCTGCCTCACCGTCTACGACATGCTCAAGGCTGCCGATAAGGCGATGATTATCGAGAACGTGCGGCTGCTGACCAAGACTGGCGGAAAGTCCGGCGACTGGGTCCGACCATGAAGCTGATGTCCGTCGAGGCGGCGCGCGCGGCTATGTTGGCTGAGGTCGCGCCACTGGGCTTTGAGACAGTCGCCTTGGCCCAAGCCGCCGGGCGCGTGCTGAGGGAAGACGTGGCGGCGGTCCGTGATCAGCCACCCTTCACAAATTCGGCCATGGATGGGTGGGCTCTGTGCGCATCGAGTAGCCCACAGTCCTTGGTGATCGTCGGCGAGAGCGCGGCTGGGCACGGTTTCGAGTCTGAGCTTCGGTCAGGCCAAGCGGTCAGGATATTTACCGGTGCAGCTTTACCAAACGGGGCCGATAGCGTCGTCATTCAGGAAGACGCGACGCGGGATGGTAACCGACTAGGTGTGCCAGCCTCGCAGCCTGGCGATAATATCCGTAGAGCTGGCAAAGACTTCCGAGTCGGCGATGTGTTGCTCAGGACGGGTGCGCGGATCGATCCATGGCGGCTGTCCCTAGCCGCGTCAGCCGGTCGCGCCGAGCTGGTGGTCGCGGCGAGGCCACGAATTGCCATCCTGTCCACGGGTGAGGAAATCGTCGAGGCACCAGCCTCACCCGGTCCCTTTCAGATCTATGACTCGGGATCTCCCGCCCTGCTGGCCATGGTTGAGGCCTGGGGGGGAACAGCCACTAAGCGCTCGGGCATTCGTGACCGGCTGGACGCTGTGATTGCCGCTATGCGGGATGCTGACTGCGACTTGATCGTCACACTCGGTGGAGCCTCGGTAGGCGACCATGATCTGGTGCGGACGGCGGCCCTGGAGCTGGGTCTGCGATACTGCGTCGAGAGCGTCGCGGTACGGCCAGGTAAGCCGACCTTCTTTGGCGTGCTAGCGGATGGTCGCCGGTTGCTGGGATTGCCGGGAAACCCGGCCTCAGCGTTCGTCTGTGCTGAGCTGTTCCTCAAGCCCCTGATTGCCGCCTATTGCGGCACCATGGCCGAGCCAGTGATGCACGCTGCACCCCTCGCCGTAGACATTCCAGCCAACGGTCCGCGTGAACACTGGATGCGCGCCAAGATCGCGGCGGACGGCACCGTCACCCCCTATGGCGATCAGGACTCCTCCCTGGTCAGCGTGTTCGCCGGTGCAGACGCTCTTTTGCGGCGAAAGAGCCGAGCACCGGCTGTTTCTGCGACAGAGACGGTGGACATCCTACGACTGGTTCGAGGATAGTCGCTGAGCTTGGCTGGGAGGCCTGCGCGCGATGTCCAAACCTGAACTCGACTCTCCGCTGGCCGGCCTGAAGGTCTTAGATTTCTCTCGCGTATTGGCGGGGCCGTTCGCCGGTCGAATGCTCTGCGACCTTGGCGCTGACGTGGTCAAGGTCGAACCGCCCGACGGGGATGTGACGCGGTTGTGGGGTAAGGTGTTGGGTGGCGTGCCGGGATATTATCACCAGCAGAACGCCGGCAAACGCGACATCTGCATCGACTTGCGAGCGCCTGGTGCGAAGGCGCTGGTATTCGACTTGGTTCGCAAGGCCGACATCTTGATCGAAAACTACCGACCCGATGTCATGCCCCGGCTCGGCCTGGGCTATGAGGCCTTGAAGGCGGTCAACCCGCGCCTGATCATGTTGTCGATCTCGGGCTTCGGGAAGGATGGACCAGAGTCACAGCGACCGGCCTATGCGCCCATCGTCCATGCTGAGGTAGGGTTGTTGGCGCGGACGGTGCGCCGGGCCAAGGTCGCTTACCAGGATTTGCCGCTGTCGGTGGCCGACACCAATGCGTCGTTGCATGGTTTGGTTGGCATCTTGGCGGCCCTGCATCTACGGGCGCGAACTGGCACCGGCCAGCACATAGATATGGCGATGGTCGACGCCACCTTGGTGACCGACGACCAAATGCACTACGAGCTTGAGGACTCCGAGGCGACCATGGGTCTGCCTAGCGATGTCTGGGAAACCGGGGCCGGGCCGATCCTGATCTCCGGGGACTTCCGGTTCCTATGGCGTTTGCTGACAACCAAGTTGGGTGTTGAGGATCCGACGAGGAGCGACATGGAGCTGGAACGCAAGATTGCTCTACGCCGCCAGGCAGTGACAGAATATCTCGGAAAACTTGCCACCTGGGATCAGGTCGGCGAAGCGATGTCGGCGATCAATATGGCGTGGGGTCAGGTGCGCCATGGGGCTGACCTGCGCGATCAGCCGACCCTGAAACACCGGGGATCCATTGCCCAGATAGACGACCGGGAGGGTGGCACCCGGCCCATACCGCAATCGCCCTATCGGTTTTCGGCGGCGCGCAGCGAAGTTCGCGGCCCTGCCCCGCATCGCGGTGAGCACAATCAGGCAGTCTTGGCCGAGTGGTTAGGCCTAAAGTCGGATGCCATTCAGGCGCTGTCCGACAGCGGAGTTCTAGGGTCGGAAGACACCTAGAACCCTATTCCACCGGCCGAGATGCTGCCAATTTGGCGAGATTATCCTCATGGTCCTTTCGGCTGAGGTTGTAGGCCGCCATGACAGCCAGCATCGCCAACCAGAGGCTAAGGATGGTCGGCACGTAATAAGCGCCCAATCGCCAAATGGTGTCGGGGGAAACCTGGCTCGGGTCGGCACCCTTGGGGAGCTGGGCCATGGTCAGGACGAAGGTTGCCGCCGTTAGCCCGATGCCACCCACGACCTTTCGGATGAAGGCCGAGGCGGCGAAGAAGATGCCCTCTGAGCGGCGTCCGGTCTTGACCTCAGCCTGCTCGACCAAGTCGGCCATCATCGCGCCAGACAGAATCTGGAAGCAGATGATCAGGCCCACATCAAACATGGTGGCGAAGAACACGAACCAGAAAACGAACGGATCGCCGTTATCGGGCAGGATGCCCAGCAGCCTCAGGACTATCGGCATGGGCGATCCTAAGAAGGCGATCAGACCGATGATAATCGCACCGCGCTTCTTGCCGATGGTGCGGCTGACGATCGGTGCCAGGGTCGCGCCGATGACCGCAGAGATGAACACCCCCATGGTGACGAAACCGCTCTGCTGAGTGGTGAAGTTCCAGAAGTAGGTGAAGAAGTAGAAGGACAGCGCCGCCGACAGCCCCGAGGCGATGGCCCCAAAGATCGCCGAGATGAACAGGGCCACGAAGGAACGATTGGCGAGAGTCTCGAAGATTTCTTTGAAGATCGTGACTGGCGTAAGCCGACGCTGCGGCGGCGGGCTTTTCAGCGTGGCGATCTGAGAATGTGTGCCGACTGCTGAAACCAAGATCGAGACCAGGATCAATCCGGAAGCAATCATCCCGTAGGTCGAATAGGCGTCGCGATTGAACTGGCCATTGGGGATCGCCTTGGTGGCGAACATCGGGAACAGCACCGAAAACATGAAGACCGACATGGCATTGCCGCCGGTCCAGCCCCAGTAGGAGCGATGCGAGAGCAGGGTGCTGCGCTCGTCATAGTGATCCGTCAGCTCGGGGGCCAAGGCTGTCGAGGGGATTTCATAGAACGAGATGAATACGCGGATCGTCACGGCCAGGACCAGCAGGTACCAGAAGGTCGCGCCATCTGACCATCCGTCTGGCGGGTTCCAGAGCAGGAAGTAGCTGGCCGAAATCGGCAGGGCCGCAGCGTACATGAACGGATGCCTGCGCCCCCAGCGGGAGCGGAAATTATCGGACCAGTAGCCTACGATGGGGTCAACGAAGGCGTCGATAAATAGGGCCGCGGTCAGGGCCAAGCCCACCAGACGCGCATCGACGCCAATGACTTGGCTGTAGAAGAGCAACAAGAAATAGGCGAAGCCGTTGTCCTTGACCCCGAAAGCCACGGCCCCAAAACCGTAAGAGAACTTCGTCCAGGCGGTTGGCGGCGATGCCGCGCCGGTGGAAACGTTGCTCATTCTACCCCCCAAGGACGTCGAAAGCGTCTCTTCGTTAGAATGCAGGTTGGGGCACCTAACACGGGGTGGCAAGCCTCTTCGGCTATCTCCCCCTACCCACGCCTGCCGTCATAAGCGTGTTGCTGCGCCAATTGCCCCACCGGTAATAGGCCAAGGCCAGGATGGCGGAGCTGATCGTACCGACCGGGAAGCTCCACCAAATCGCGGCCGATCCAATATGGGGCTCTAGGGCCTTGGCGAAGGGCACGCGGAACAGCCACATGGTGACGGCATAGATTAGGGTCGGGGCCAACATGGCGGAGTTGGCCCGCACCATGGACGACAGGCCGTTGGTGATGGACAGCGCGATCCAGCCGAAGATGACGATGCTGTTGATCTGACGCGCGATCTCCAGCGCCTCGCCACCCTGGGGCAGAAAGAGCTTGAGCGGCAGGTCACCGAGGCCAAAGACGATCCCGGCAGCCAACAAGGTCAGCCCACCGGCCACCAGGCAGCCTTTCAGCGCGATCTCGCCCACGCGGTCCCAACGCCCGGCCCCGATGCTCATGGCCGCCATGGCTGACATGGAGGCTCCCACCGCGCCGGACGGCATCTGGACATAACCCCAAAGCTGGGCCGCAGCGCTATAGGCCGCAGCTGTCGCTGCGCCATGGGCATTGACCATGGTCAGTAGGACGAAATAGGCACCTTGGATCACGAAGCTCTCAAAGGCGACAGGCGCGCCGCGCTTCATCAACATGGCCAAGAGGTCCGGATCGGTTTTGAGCAGGGCCAGGTCTTCGCCGCGCAGGGCAAAGGCCATGTTCTTGGCATAGATGTAGAAAATCGACGCCGCCAAGGGGATGGCGCTGGCCAGCAAAGCGGCCAGCGCGGCACCCGCAATCCCGAGTTTTGGAAATCCAAACGCCCCGGTCAGAAGCAGTGGCGTGAGGATGAGGTTCAGCGTGATGGCAAATAGAGTGAACCGAAAGGGCGTCCGCGCATCGCCTGTGCCACGCAGGACCATCATCAGGAAATTAAAGGTGAACGCGAAGGGCAGGCTAAGGCTGGTGACCTGGAAATAGGTGATAGCCATGGGTCGGGCGACCAGGGGGAGGTGGATCAGATCTAAGATCGCCGGGGCGAAGAACAACCCGATGAACGCCATCAAGAGCGAAGCGACAACGATGAACGTGACCGATGTGGCCGCTACGCGCTTTGAGGCTGCAGCGTCTCCGGCACCCAGGGTCTGCCCCACGGCAATGCCCGCCGCTGCGCCAACACCCATGACCGCGCCGTTCATCATGCCCATGAAGATATTGGCGTTGGCCACAGCCGTCAGCGCATTTTGGCCCAGCACGTGGCTGACCCAAATAGCCCCCCAGGTGCCGGTGAGCGCGCCGAGCAGATTTGTGGTCAGCAGGGGGACGGAGAACTTAACGAGGGTCGCCGCCACAGCCTGATGCAGCAGCACCGTCTCATGGGCGGTAGCCGTTCTCTCAATAGGCGTTTCGTCTGCAGGAAGCATGAGCCAAGCACAGTGATTTGAGTCTGGCGTCGGGGCGAGGGTTATGTGCGCCCTCAGACCTTAGCTTCCCTCGCTTGCGGAGGAAACGTCACAAGATGCCGAAGGCAGCGCGTGACGATGGAGGTGCGAATCTGAGAGGCAGTGGGGTTGCAGTTACGCACCCCCATCGACCCTCCAGCCAAGCGGCTGTCGGCCCACTTCCC
>JANLPX010000110.1:0-14879 GCA_031367485.1 Alphaproteobacteria bacterium
TTATGTAAGGCGGAGAACTTGCCCTTTGGATCCCACCACTCGGCGGCGATACGGGAAAAGCGCTCAACCTCGGCCGGGTCGATACTGGAAATAGCGGTCATGTGACCTCCCTTACAACGTCAGAGCCGCAAGGTGAACGCCAAGCGTTGCCCCATTTACATTGCCTCGCTAGAACCCCAGTCCCTTTACCTCCCCTGCGGAGCTTCAATTAGAGCTTATGTCCCGGCTGGTTATGAAATTTGGCGGCACGTCTGTGGCTGACTTGGAGCGGATCCGACGGGTCGGCAGATTGGTGGCTGCCGAAGTGGCTGCAGGTCACAAGGTTGCGGTTGTCGTCTCGGCTATGTCGGGCAAGACCAATGAATTGGTCGCCTGGACAGACGGCTCCGGAGCCGCTGCGGCGGGTTTGCCGTCGTCCGATGATGAATATGACGTGGTGGTAGCCTCAGGTGAACAGGTAACGGCTGGTCTGCTGGCCATGACCTTGCGCAATATGGGCCTCCCGGCACGCTCCTGGATGGGATGGCAGATCCCGATCATCGCCGACGATGCCCATGGGCGCGCGCGCATTGATGATGTGCCGCCCGACAAACTCGCTGCCGCTATGGATTCCGGTGAGGTCGCGGTGATTGCCGGGTTCCAAGGCGTGACCCGCGATGGGCGCATTGCGACCCTGGGCCGAGGTGGCTCTGACACCAGCGCCGTCGCTATTGCCGCCGCCGTGAAAGCGATACGCTGTGATATCTATACCGATGTCGATGGGGTCTACACCACCGACCCGCGCATTGAGTCCAAGGCGCGAAAGCTGAACAAGATCTCCTACGAGGAGATGCTGGAAATGGCGTCACTCGGGGCCAAGGTGTTGCAAACTCGCTCGGTCGAACTGGCCATGTCCCAGAATGTGCCGTTGCGCGTGCTATCTAGTTTTGTCGAGCCGGGCGAAGCGCCGGGCCAAGGTACCATCGTGTGCGACGAGGAAGAGATTATGGAAAAGCGGATCGTCAGCGGCGTGGCCTATAGCCGCGATGAGGCCAAGATCAGCCTGTTTGGCCTGCCCGACCATCCCGGCGTTTCGTCAGAAATCTTCGGGGCCTTGGCCGACGCCAACGTCAATGTCGACATGATCGTTCAGAGCCATGCCAGAACGGCCGATACCGCGAATATGGAATTCACGGTCGGCAAGCGTGACGCGGCCCGCACCGTCGAAATCGTCCGCGCCGTGCAGGCCAAGATCGGTTTCGAGGACGTTCAGGTGAACGAGGACGTGTCGAAGGTCTCGGTCATCGGCGTGGGCATGCGCAGTCATACTGGCGTGGCCAAGACGATGTTCAGCGCCCTGGCCGAAAAAGGCGTCAATATCCAGGTCATCTCGACCAGCGAGATCAAGATCAGCGTACTGATTGACGCGGCTTATACCGAACTAGCCGTGCGCGCCCTGCATTCGGCCTATGGTTTGGACCAGCTCTAACCTTGGGTGGAGGCGTAGCGCGCGCCACCAATCCGCCAGGCGGCCCACACACCTGCTAGGGTGATTGGAATGACGGCGACAAAGACCCAGACCCCCGCGTCGCGCGCCACCTGTGGGGTCAAGCCATGCGACAGACCTACCAGATTGGCCGCCACCGCTGCGATGGCTGCCCCGGCGGCGGCTCCAGTTGTGCGCACCGGCGCGGCGGCACCTTGGGCCCGCTCCTGATCTTTCAGAGAGGCCAGAATGCGTTGCGCCATGAAGGCCCAGAAGAGGCCAAACCCGGCACCCAGCAGAATCCCCGCGATCACCACACCCACGACCGAGCCGATTGGGAACACAAAAGCACTGAGCACAATGCCCGCTAGGGCACAGAGGGCTCCCAGACGGATCATTCGCCCAGGCCAAACCCCGGTAAGATTGGTTACCAATAGGCCCGCCGTGGTCCAGGCCACCGCCTCGACGGCGATCACATAGCCAGCGCTCAAAGCCTTCATGCCCGCCAGGGACTGCAGCAGCATTGGGCCGTAAACCGAGAAGCCCATCGAGGCGGCAGTCAGCAGAAATTGGGCCGCAAACCCTGCACCCGCAGCGGACCTGAGGTCGCCCGCCGAAAGCGGCAAAAGCCGTACAGTTTGACGGCCATCGAACCAAACCGTTCCAACCAAAAGACCTAGTCCAAGCAGGGTCAAACCGGCGGCGAGCCAAATATTGGCAGCAAGGTCAGCGATGCCGATAGCGCCCACGCCGAGTGCGATAACGCCCAATTGAGGCCAAGCTGCCCGCACATCGGCCTGACCGTTCTCACCGCGCGGCAGCATGAATAGGGCGGCAAACCCGACGGCGACCCCCTGGATGGCAAAAGACCAGAAGGCCCAACGCCAGATGCCCGCATCGGCGAAGATGCCGCCGATCAACGGGCCGATCAGGCTGGCCACACCCCAGACCGCCGTTATGGCCGCATAGACTTTGGGCAAGGTACGGTCGGGAAACATCAAGCCGATGGCCACCGAGCAGAAGCCCACCACCCAACCGCCGCCGATGCCTTGCAAGACCCGCCCGATCAGGAATGTAGTGATGTCGGACCCCATCGCGCTCATCACACAGCCGAATGCATAGAGGATCGCCGCCGCAAAGGTGGATCGCCGTAGGCCGAACTTCTGCGCCAGCAGAGCCGCGCTGGCCCCGGCCATGACCGAGCCCAGCAAATAGCCCGCCGTGGCCCAGCCGAAATAGGCATAGCCCCCCAGCACCTTGCCGACGCTGGGCATGATTGTGGCCGTCACCAAGCTGTCGGCGGCACTGATCCAAACGCCCAGGCAGATTAGGATGAACCGCGCGGCGCGACCTTCGGCCAAGACATCGGCCCAGCTCCCGGATTTTGGTATCGTCATGGAGGTTCACGCCCGGCCAGTGTCAATGACGGGTAGACGTTGGGCCGAAATATTGCAATATGATTATTGTCATATGAAAACGCCAGCCGATGCCATCCTGCTGTTGCTGAAGACCAAGGGGGAGAAGTCCACCTTGGCCGTCGCTGAACATTTGGGCGTCTCGCGGCAGGCTGCACGGGTCCATCTAGAGAATTTGGCGGCGCAGAGACTGGTCGTAACCGCCACCGCCCGCAATGGTGTCGGGCGACCAAGAACCATTTGGGGTCTGACGGAAGTGGCTCAGGCCAGGTTCCCAGATACACACGCTCAGATGACCGTGGAACTGATCGACGCAGTCCGTCAGGAGTTCGGCGAGGACGGACTGGAGCGTCTGTTGGCTAGGCGTGAAGTCGCCACCGCCCAGAGCTATAAGCGAGCGCTTGAGCAAGCTAACGACATCGTATCGCGACTGACCCGTTTGTCTGAGCTTCGCGCCGCCGAGGGGTATATGGCCAGCTGGTACCTGGAACCTGACGGCAGCTTTCTGCTGGTTGAGGATCACTGTCCGATCTGTGCTGCGGCTACCACCTGCCAGGGCTTTTGCAGATCAGAACTGACGCTGTTCGAAATGCTACTGGCCCCGGCCAAGGTTGAGCGCATTGAGCATCTTTTGGCCGGCGCCCGACGCTGCGCCTATCGCATCACTTCGCCCGAGGCGCACCCGGTAGCGGCAGCTTGAAGTCAGGCGACCAGTGGATTGCCGTACCGGCGCTGATGTACCAGGAGATCAATAACGCGCAGATCAAGGCGGCGGGCACGTGGCTGTTGGTGCGCCGGTATGTGAAGACCGCGATGATCCCAACGATAGCCAGCAGCGGCACAAACTGAATAGCGATGATCACATTCAGGGGCTCTTTGGGCGTCAGAAGTAGTCCGGTCGAAAACAGCCAGCCATATTGTAAGGCCAGCAAGACGACGAAACCGCCAGCCATGGCCAAGGCCGCAAAACCCATCTGGACCCGTTCAGACTCGCCCCTGATGCTCAAGCTCGAGACCAGAGCTTTCAGAGCGACCAGGAAGAACAGGGTCCAAGGCACGAGATAGGCTGCGAAGATCACCGCATGAGCCGGGTCCAGCGGCTTCAATCCCAACACCCAGAAGCGATAGTCAGTCTTGAAGACCAGATCGACCAACACCAGGGAGAGGTAGCCCGCGCCAACAGTGCCAACAGCGATGACAACCGAACGCACCCAATCGGTCTTGGCGAATTGTGGCTTTCCAGCGCGAAGGACGAAGCCAAGGGCCAGCGTGATGAGCGCATTCAAGAGCGCCCAAACCACAAGCTGGTTGTGCACATATTGCGGGAACGCCTGCATCGGAATGAATACACCGCCCACCTTCATCAGGAGGAAAAAGGTGGCGGCGGGGATTCCGGCCGTCAGACCAAGCGACAGCCACCAGCTGGCACCGCGCTCTAACCCTACCGGCTCTGACGGCTTGGCGAGGGGCGAAAGGGCCGGGCTGGTCAGCAGCAACTGGAAACTGCCCAGCATCAAAACCACAAAGCCGATGAAGGCGATCAGGGTACCGACCTCTTTCCAGATCCAGATTTGATCGGCCGGATTTGTCGGCGTCAGCTCGCCCGATAGGGTGCTTTGCAACCAATCCACGGCGTGGCCGATGCCAGCACGCGAGAAGTGCTCCCAAGGATGGGTGACCGGTGGATTGAACAATACGCGTGCCGTTCCCAGAGTGGCATCGCCATAGATCTTGCCGGGCACCACGGGAAAGCCGACCCCGAAAAGGTCCCTCAGCCGGGCCGACTGGGCAATCATTGACCCCTTTGGCACCTGCCACATCAGGGGCGCGAACTCATCATATTTGCCAAACACCACCGCCAGATTGCGCGGATAGGTCGGGGTTCCCATGCGCGGCGGCCCAAAGAGGCCAAGGGTGGAGCCCTCAAGGACCATCGAACGATATCCATTCGGCTGATCGACGGCAGCAGCGAGGATCGGCGCCCCGCCCATGCTGTGGCCCTCTAGCCCAATATTAGCACGATCTACGAATGGGCGGTTTTGCAGAAAGGTCAGGGCCGCTGGCCCGCCGAAGTCATCGGCTCCGACATTCCCGCCAGAATTGCCATGGCCGGTCATGTCCATGGCCAACACCACGAAGCCGCGTCGGGCCAGCTCGATGGCGAAGGGGCTCTGCATCTCCCGCGTGTTGATATAGCCGTGACTAATCAGCACTGCGGGGCCCGGATGAGCCGCATCAACGCCGCGCGGGACGTAGAGCAGGCCTGACATGGTCACGCCCTTTGGGGCCGGGAACCGCACGTCGGTGACGGTTGTTCCAGCCGCTGTCTGGATAGCGTGCGCCAACAATGACCCGGCCAAGACCAGAGTGAGGCCTAAGGCTGCAAGTATCCAATTGCGTCGCATCTTCGCCTCCCCAGACGTTGGTGTGAGGCCTGACTATGCGGCGGTGGGAGCAGCGGAGCAATGGTGGCGCTGGAGCGACATATCCAGGATCAGAGCTGGCCAGGTAAAGCCACCTTCGGCACCTGCCCCAAAACCAACGCCTGTGGCGGCGCTGTAGTACTCGCGAAACCCGCTCTGCGCGATCAGCGATTGGAGCTGGTCACGCACCTTGGCCGCCAGGGCGTCATGACCGTTCCTGGCCAATACGAGATAAGCCCAATACTGGGTCGCGCCCCAGACAACGTCACCGCGCCAGAGCAAGGCATTGGGGAGAATCTCGCGCCCATCCAGGGGATTGAAGGCGACGCCGCACGGACCCCAGAAAGAGGAAGTATCAGGCGTGAGGTGTGCCGCGATCACCTTGGCTGATAGTCCCGTCTTGATGACATTTCGACTGGCCGCCAAGATCACGCCGCCCAAGGTAGCGACCTTGAGCTGACGCTGCTTGACATGATCGTAGCCGACAAAGATCTGCAGCTCCTCACACCAGAGTTCCGCGATCAGGGCCTTAGTCAGGCGCTCGGCGCGAACATCGAGCCGCTCTGCCCGTGCCGTGTCACCTGCCCGCCGCCAAGCTTCCGCTAGCGCCTCAAGGGCCAAGAGATACCAGCCACAGAAGATGGGATCACTGACAATGAAGCTATGAGCTTTTTTCCGGGCCCTGGCAGGATCATAAGCCACCGCCTCCAAGGTCTCGCTGAGGCTCCGATGATGGGTGAGCAGATTGCGGCGCGATGAACCATCGACGATGTCGTCATAGAGCGGTGAGGCGTCTGCGCCAGACTCCAAAGGATGTAGAATGACCGGGATAATACCAGGGGTCAGCGTGCGGTGGCGGCGAGTAGCTTCGATATGCGCCGTCGCGGCGGCAAGCAGGGTCGCAGTCGGGTCAAGAGCCGCATTGTAGAGCCGCGCAACGGCAAACGCTCCAACCGGGGGATCGATGAGCCAGCTTCTCCCATCTGGCCGATAGATTGGCCCCAACCACTCGACTACCAGTTTGGTTCGCACCTCCGCACCCGGCATCGGGCGCTCATGGGCTAACAGGCCCTGATCGGTCGTATTGGCACCATAAAGGATCCGGAGTTCCTCCCAGGCCGCCGCCCGATCAAGGTGGGAAAGGGCGAGCGCGTGGTAGCCGCTATCCCATGAGAACAGGCAACTATATTCCCGAGCGGCCGGTACATGAAATACACCGCCAAAGGCTTCAACGCGGTGGTTGGCGAACATGTCGCGGCAGGCTTGGGTGATGTCCATATTGGGCACTGAACCCAAGTCAAAGGGAACGATCAAGGACAAAGCTCTGCCAGATTTCGCCCCACAGCAGGTGACCCCTAGATTCGTAACGATTCTGATGGACTATAGGCAGCATGGGGCTGACGGCTGACAATCTGAGCCACGCGGTAGCAGCGAGCAGCGATCTGGTTCGCCCGGAAGCTCTATTGGCCGCCGTCTATGAAGACATGCGCCACGTGGCGCGCGCGATCTTGTCCCACGATAGCATGCGGGCCCAGTTGCAGCCCACCGATCTGGTCAATGAGGCATCCCTGCGTCTGATCCAGTCGATGCCCAGCCATGTGGCCGATCAGGGCCATATGCTGGCGGTGGCCGGCCGCACCATGCGCCGTATCGTCATTGATGAGGCCCGCAAGTTTCGGACTGCCAAGCGTTCAGCCCCGCCGCCTCGGGTGATGACCCAGTTCCCCGGCGCGTCGCGCGAAGATGTCGTGGACATGGAAGATTTGGACCGCGCCTTGGAAGCCCTTGAGCGGTTCTCTGCAGAACATGCGCGGGTTGTTGAACTGCGATTTACCCTTGGACTTACGGTTGAGGAGACCGCCTTAGCAACAGGTCTACCCGAGCGCACAGTCAAACGGCGTTGGCAGGCGGCGCGGGCCTGGTTGATGGATTTTCTGGGTCCAGAGCTTGAGCCCCAAGACCTCTGACCCCGGCTTTAGGGCCATGGCGCTGTTTGAACGCCTCAGCGACCGGCCTAGCGACGCGGTCTATCGCGCACGCCTGTTGGCGAAACAGACCCCAGAGGTGATTATCCGCCTTGAAGCTCTGGAGCGCGGCGCGGCGCGGGGTTCCAAATCTATGCCCACCGACCTGCCCGGTGCGATTGGGGCCAGCGACATGCCACCTCCCGAGCAGGTCGGCGTGTATCGGCTGACCGATCCATTGGGTTCTGGTGGCATGGGACAGGTTTGGAAGGCCGAGCGCAATGACGGGCTCTTCGAACAAACCGTGGCTGTCAAACTGCTACACAGCCATCTAGTTCGACTAGCCGGAAGTCGTTTCGCCGACGAACGCCGTTTATTGGCGAAACTTGAGCACCCAGGCATCGCCCGGCTGATCGATGGCGGAATGCTGGAGACCGGTGCACCGTATCTGGTCATGGAATATGTTGATGGTCAGCCCATCGACGAGGCCTGTGAGGGCCTAACCGACCGCGCCAAGGTCGACATGGTTCTGCAAGCCGCCCAAGCGGTGCAGTTCGCCCACGAGCACCTGATCGTTCATGCAGACCTGAAGCCCTCGAACCTGATGGTCGATAAAGGCGGTCGGCTCCGGTTGTTGGATTTCGGTATTGCGCGGCTCGTCACAGAGGACAGCGGTCAAGACCTGCTGCCCATGACCCAAGGTTATGCCAGCCCAGCGCGATTGGCCGGTGCCGCGCCGATTGTTGCAGATGACGTGTTTGCACTGGGGGTGGTGTTGGATGGCCTGCTAGGTTCGACCCGAGACACCGACTTGGCCGCTGTGGTTGCCAAGGCACGCGCTGCGCAGACGACGGGTCGCTACGGCAGTGTCGCGGCGCTTATTTCTGAACTGGAACGCTGGCGCAACGGCTTTCCAGTCCTGGCCCAACCAGACAGTGTCGCCTATCGGGCGCGTCGGTTCATCGGGCGCCACCGTCTAGGCGTAGCCTTGAGCACGCTCGCGATCTTGGTCCTGACTGCCACCTCAATCGTGGCGACGGTAAGCTACGTTCGCGCCGAGCATGCCACACGCGAAGCCCGCGCCCGTTTCAATGATGCGCGCAGCACGGCGCGGTATTTGCTGTTCGACCTCAGCGATCAATTGGAACAACAGCCACAGTCGCTGGCACTGCGGACCCGGGTCGCCACTGTATCTCAGGCCTATCTCGACCGCTTGGCCAACAGTGCCGAGGGTGCCAGCGAGGTTCGGTTGGAGTCGGCAACCGGCCTGCTCAAGCTCGCCGAGCGACAAGCCAAGCCTGGCCGCGGCAATCTGGGGCAAACCCTTGCGGCTAAGGCGAACCTCGCAAAGGCCGATAGGATCGCCGCAACAATCCCGGGCGCGCAAGGGCGGCGTCTGGCGGCGCAAGTGGCATTAGACCTCACCAGACTGGTCGTGGCCGTCGACAACGATCTACCGGCTGGTGAAAAAGCTTTGGCGCGGGCAAAGGCGCTGATCTTCTCACCGACAGGTCCCTCGACAGGCCTTGAAGGGGCTTGGTTTGCCGAACTCTCGAACCTGCGACAGTGGCAAGGACGGTTTCCCGAGTGCATTGCGGCGGCGCGGCAGGGCCTGGCAGCCCGCCCACCCGTTGATCCGCGCGAGGCCACCTTGCTAGCAGCCAACCTAAATGACCTGTTGGCGGAGGGACTCTATTTCTCCGGCGACCCGAAGGCCGCAGTCGCACCCTATGAGCGGCGCGTGGCGATCCTTGAAGCCGCCAAGCTCAGGTGGCCGACCGATCCGCAGATTGTGCGCCAACTGCCACGCGCGCGCTGGTCCCTTGGGGCAACCCTCGTTGAACTGGGGCGCGCCGACCAAGCCTTAGCCATCTTGCAAAAGGGAACAACGGAGGCGCGGGCGGTGGCCGCTTTCGATACGGCCGACAGCGACGCCGCGCGCGCCGCCCAGATCACGGAGAACGCCTGGGCGCAGGCGCTGTCTGCGACAGGTCGGTCCAAGGAAGCCATCGCAATTTTGGACCGAAGCGTCGCAGATCGCCGACGCCTATGGCGCGAGCAACCCCAGGAAGCTCGGCGGCTGCGCGACTATGCCGTCGGGCTTGCCATGTTGGGAGATGCTGAGGTCGTCGGGAAGCAAGTCCAATCGGCGTGTGGTCGCTACGACGAAGTTGAGACCGCATTTGCCGAACTCAATCGCATCGGACGGGCAACGGCTTTGGACGCCGCGAGTACGCTCAAACAAGCCCGAGCGCAGCGCGACAAGCACTGCGCTCGGTAGCAGTCTTAGGCCGCCCCGCCCCATGCAGCGAAGCATGTCGTGTAGCCGCTAGTTTAACTTGCCTGCAGCCGTTGAAGACGATGCCGCACGGGGCGGATCGGTCAGGGTCTGACTCTGCGGCGTCGCGTCCAACAGGTCGATTGCCTCGCGGATATATGTGGCGTGGGTCACGATACCGATGCCAAGGCGTTCATTGTTCAATTGGACTTCCTCGGTCAGGAGACCCGCGATGATCTGCTCAGCTTCCCCGTTACGTTGATACCCGTCCTGCGACACAAAAACTGGACCGCCTGAGTTTCCCGGGAAGACCGAAAAATCCAGAAGGAATGTCGGATAGATCCCAGCCGGGGACACCGGATATGAAGCCACGCGCCCGGCCCGCAAGATCGGAAAGCCAGCGCTATTCGCCGATAACCCGCGCGGAAAGCCCAAAGCCATCATCTCATCGCCGGGGCCGATCGACAGTTTGTCGAAACTGTCATTCTGCGCCAACCACGTCTTGGGGACAGCGGCCATGGCGAAGCTGGTTGGCGCGACCAAGCTAATCACCGCAATGTCGTGGCTGGGGAGTCGCGTCCATAGTTCATGCCCATCTGAATCGCGGATCAGCAGCGGCGTCGGCGCGAATGTCCAAGAGCCGTCGGGATTGGCAAAACGGTAGCCGATCTTGGCTTCGCTACCGGGCATTTTTTCAAACACATGACTGGCGGTAACCAGAACGGTGCGTGGCGTACCATCGGGTCGGGGCGCGTCAATAAGGAACCCCGCACCGACCGTACGCAAGCCGTTGCCCAACGGCTGCTCAAGCTGAACCGTCGCATGGATCAGCGCCATCTGAAGATCATAGGCCATGGGTGCCCTCGGCGAAACGCGTGACCCTGCATGATGGCGCGCGCGAGATTAGGCAAGTCCGTGTTGGTCCCACCTTGAGCCGGTGCATCGACAGGCGCATGACTTGTCGATGACCGATCCTCGCCCGCTTGCCCTGATCACTGGTGCCTCTTCGGGATTGGGTGCCGCATTTGCCAGGGCCTATGCTACGCGCGGCTACGATCTGGCACTGACCGCGCGCCGTGTCGATCGGCTGGAGGCCCTGGCCACCGAATTGTCCACCAAACACGCGATCACCGCGTTTTCTATCCCAGCCGATTTGAGCCTCGCCGAGGCCGAAAACACGATCATGGCAGGCCTAGCCACGCGAGGTCGAGTGGTTGACGTGCTGGTCAATAATGCAGGCTTCTCCATCCCGCAGAGCTTTGCAGCCGTGCCATGGGCCAAGCAGCGCGACTTTCTCATGACCTTGGTTGTCGCCCCGTGCGCCCTGGCCCATGCGGTAATCCCGGGCATGGTGGCGCGCGGTCACGGGGCGATAATCAATGTCGCGTCCTTGGCCAGCTTTGCACCCGGTGCAGCGGGGCACAGTCTCTATCCAGGGGCTAAGTCCCTCATGCTGAAATTTTCCCAGGCGTTGGATGCGGAGTACCGAGCCTCTGGGCTGAAGGTGACCGCGGTCTGTCCCGGCTTCACCCAAACCGAGTTCGCAACCGCCAATGCTACCCAACATCTGATGGATGAGGCCCCACGGTTCTTTTGGCAGTCAGCGCAAACCGTCGTGGAAACCACCATCCGCGCGAACGCGCGAGGTAAGGTGGTGGTTGTGCCCGGCTGGCATAACCAACTTGCCGCCACGATCCTGCGCCATATGCCGCAGGGCTTGGTCAATTGGGCGGTGCGCCGAGGTTCGGCCAAATATCATCTGGAGGGCTGAATTGGCCTCGCACTTCGACGTCATTATTGTGGGCTCGGGCGCGGGCGGTGGGACCTTGGCCCAGCGGCTGGCGGCGACTGGCAAGTCGATCCTGATCCTTGAACGCGGCGAGCACATTCCGCGTGAAGCGGAGAACTGGGACGCGCGCGCTGTGTTCGTCGAACATAGATACCGCACCAAAGAGCACTGGTTCGATAAGGACGATAAGCCGTTCACTCCCAACACTCACTATTGGGTCGGTGGCAATACAAGCTTCTATGGCGCGGCCCTGATGCGCATGCGCGGCAGTGATTTCGGAGAGGTCCGCCACGCGGGTGGTCTGTCGCCAGCCTGGCCGATCAGCCTGACCGATCTGGCACCCTACTACACAGAGGCCGAGGCGCTGTGGCAGGTGCATGGGTCGCGAGGAGACGACGCCACCGAGGAAGGTACCGAGCCACCCTATGTCTACGACGCCGTCGCGCATGACCCTGGAATTGAGCGCTTAAAAGGCCACTGGGAAGCCCAAGGCTGGAAGCCTTTTTCCCTGCCGCTGGGCGTCAAGTTCGATCAGCACAATCCGGTGACGTCGCCCTGTATCAAGTGCAAGACCTGCGGCGGATATCCTTGCCTGCTCAAGGCCAAGTGTGATGCCCGCTCAATCGCCATTGAACCGCTGCTGGGCTTGGCCAATGTAACCCTGCTCACGGGTCGCAAGGTGGTGAAGCTAGAGACCGATCCGGCCGGAAAGTCTGTCACCGAGGTGGTCTGCGAAACCGAACACGGCGAGGAACGCTGGCGAGGCGACATCATTGTGGTTGCGGCCGGTGCGGCAAATACGGCGGCCCTATTGCTCGCCTCCGCCAGCGCCGCCCATCCAACGGGACTCGCCAACGGCTCTGACCAAGTTGGCCGCAACTATATGTTCCACACCTTAACCGCCATGGTCTCGGTCAGCGCGGCCCTGGTCGATGTACAATTCCCCAAGACCCTGGCCGTGAATGATTTCTACCACCGCGACCCACGGGGTGGGTTTGAGTGGCCTCTGGGCCATATCCAGCTGCTGGAATATATGTCGGGCCAGACGCTGGAGGGCCAACTCTCCGACTGGTTACCCCCAACCCTCGTGCCTGACGAGCTCGCCGGCGTTATCGCCGAGCGGTTGATCTCCATGCTGGTGATCTCGGAGGACCTGCCCGACCCTGCCAATCGCGTAACTCTGACCCCCGACGGCCACATCAAAGTGACCTACCAACATAACAACATGGACGGTCACGAGCGGTTAGTGGAGACCCTCAAGACGTCCCTGGATGGTTTCTCCGACAGCGCTCACCCACTATCCCAACACCACTTCCAGTTCGACAGCCTGTTGCCGCTCTACGGTACCGCACATCAGTGCGGTACGACGCGGTTTGGCAACGATCCCAAGACTTCGGTCCTGGACCCCTGGTGCAAGGCTCACCAACTGGACAATCTATATGTCACCGACACCAGCTTCTTTGTGTCGTCCTCGGCCGTGAACCCGACCCTGACCACCGTGGCCAATGCCATGCGCGTGGGGGACCATTTGCGGGAGCGGTTGGGGTGATGTGCAGCCTTGGCAAAGGCCTGTCTCGGGAATAGGCCAAGTCAGCAGAAACAGCGGGATGAGTGAGATGAACCATATTTTCAGGACGGCCCTGATCATCCTAGCAACATCGGTGGCGAGCGGTGCCCTCGCCGCTGGCGCGAAGATTCAGACCGGCCAATGGCGCACTACCAACCGGGTCCTCGAAATAACCAATCCGATGATGTCGCCCACCCTAATTGCCCGGCGAAAGCAAAACCCCGTGATAGCGGAGTATTGCGTGCGATCTGATGATCTAAGCGCGCTCATCGTGGGCAGCGATAAGATGGGTTTGTGCCAAGGTCAGGTCAGCTTCGCATATGGCCACATCTCTGGCACCCGTACCTGCCGGACCGGACTGGGTGACGGAACCCGTAAGTTCGAGGGTTCCTACACCGCGACAAAGACCGACTATGTCACCGAGGCCAACCAGAAACTGCCCAGGGGCGCGGCCCACTCCAAGACCCATGTGGTCAGTGAGCGTATTGGCGACTGCAAGTAGGATCGTTTGCTCTGTCGAGCGAGTGACAAGGTATTCAATGCAACCTACCTAGCTAGGTCCGCCGCAGCAAAATGCGCCAACTGGTCGTCGTATGCCTTGACGAACGCGGGTCGAGCCGTGGTGCGTGCGACATAGCCGCGACAGGCCGGGTATTTTGCGAGTCCATCGAACCGCTCGATCTGCCGCATAACATCCGCCATCAAGAGGTCGGCGACCGTGAATCGACCGGCTACCAGCCACTCGCGGTCAGCCAACACCGCCTCCATCCGATCGAGCCTAGCCTTCAGAAAGTCGTCTACAAATTTGGCCTCGGGCGATTCACCGGGAAGACGCATGAATCGGAACAGCGCCCACGGCTGGCTCGGCAGGTCGACCGAGTTGAGCGCGGCAATGACCCATTCCAAGACTTCGGCTCGGCCACGCGGATCAGTGGGCATGAGCGCCAGGCTCTTCTCGCCCAGATGCAGCAGGATCGCGCCGCTCTCGAAGATAGTGAGATCTCCATCGGTCAGCCAAGGAACCTGGCCGAAGGGCTGTGCCGCAAAATGATCGGGGCCTCGGTCATGGAACGGCGTGCTTTCCACGCGGTAGGGCAACCTCGCCTCTTCCAGCGCCCACCGTACGCGAAGGTCCCGCACCATACCGCGCGGCATTTCGGGAACCCAATCGTAAGTGGTGAGGATCAATTCGCCCATTTGCAATCTCCGAGCAATTTAGATTGGACTACTTCAATCATTCGACGCGAGTAAAGTTCCAGGCTCGCTAGACTAGGGTCCATTGAGCTCGGCTCGGGAGCCTTGCCACCGGGGCGGTCGCGCCGCATCTAGTCCCCATGACGCCGACACTCCCAAACGCGAGCCCAAGACCGCCGCCGTAGCCAAAGCCAGGCGGGTTGGGGACTATTGGCGAGAGCTTGAGATGAGGTGCGAACGTGGTTGATTTGGCCGATCCGAACACACGGGAGATCTTCTTCGACCTACACAGCGGTCTGCCCCGCGAAGGTCCCGGCAATCGCGGGTCGACCCTGCGTGCGCTGGCCGCAGCCGGGCCGCTACCCGCAAGCCCTGCCATCCTCGATATGGCCTGCGGTCCTGGCATGCAGACCTTGGACTTGGCGCGGGCCGTGCCCTGCGCAAGCATCACGGCGCTGGATGGGCATGGGCCGTTCCTGGCGGAGGTGGGCCGCCGTGCCGCCGCCGCAGGTTATGCTGATCGTATTAAAACGCTTCGCGCCGATATGGCCGCGCCGCCGGTGGAGCCCGGTCAATTCGATCTCATCTGGTGCGAGGGTGCGGTCTATATGCTGGGCATCGGCAAGGCCCTGAGGCTATGGCAGCCCCTGCTGAAAACCGGTGGCGTCATCGCCTTCACCGAGCCGGTTTGGCTAACCTCCAACCCGTCCGCCCGCGCCTTGCGCAATTGGATCGACTGTCCAGCCATGACGAATGTGGCGGGCATCCGGTCTCAGGTCCAATC
>JANLPX010000128.1:0-10981 GCA_031367485.1 Alphaproteobacteria bacterium
CCTCCTGTAGGGGAAATTGAAGAGCGATATGGATCGTCAGAACATCCGCATCCGGCTCAAGGCCTTCGATCACCGCGTGTTGGATCATTCAACCCGCGAGATCGTAAACACGGCTAAGCGTACCGGCGCGACAGTACGGGGACCAATCCCCCTGCCTACGCACATCGAGAAATTCACCGTCAACCGTTCGCCGCACATCGACAAGAAGTCGCGCGAGCAGTTCGAAATCCGCACGCACAAACGCGTGCTCGATATCGTCGACCCCACCCCGCAGACTGTGGACGCGCTGATGAAGCTCGACCTGTCGGCTGGCGTGGACGTCGAGATCAAGTTGTAGGGAGATCGACCGATGCGTACCGGATTGATCGCCAAGAAACTGGGCATGGCGCGCTTCTTCGATGAAGCAGGCGTCCACGTCCCTGTCACCGTTCTGGCCCTCGAGGGCTGCTCGGTCACCGCGCAGCGTACTCAGGAAAAAGACGGGTACGTCGCCCTCCAACTCGGGGCCGGCGCACGGAAGGCCAAAAACACAACCAAGGCTCTTCGCGGACACTACGCCAAGGCCGAAGTCGAGCCCAAGCAACAGCTGGGCGAATTCAGAGTCTCGCCGGAAAATCTCATCGACGTTGGTGCTGAGATGACCGCTGACCACTTCCTCGCTGGCCAAAAGGTCGACGTTACGGGAACGACGGTCGGCAAGGGTTTCCAGGGTGCCATGAAGCGCTGGAACTTTGGCGGCATGCGCGCCACCCACGGTGTTTCGGTGTCCCACCGGGCGCACGGCTCAACGGGCCAACGCCAAGACCCCGGCAAGACCTTTAAGGGCAAGAAGATGGCGGGCCATCTCGGCCAAGAAACCGTCACCACTCTGAACGTCACTGTTTGGCGCATCGATACCGAGCGCGGCCTGATCCTGATCAAGGGTGCTGTCCCGGGGACCGAAGGCTCCTTCGTAAAGATCCGCGATGCCATCAAGATAGCGGCACCAGCTGATCTTCCGATGCCAGGCGCGTTCCGCAAGGCTGGCCAGGCTCCTGTCGAAGCGGCTCCTGCCGTTGCTGATGAAGCGCCGGCTGAAGCCCCGCAAGCCGAGGGCGAAGTCTAATGAAACTCGACGTCATCAAATTGGACGGCGGCAAGGGCGGCTCGATTGAGCTGTCAGACGCCATTTTCGGCATCGATGAGATCCGTGGAGATATCCTGCAGCGCGTCATAACTTGGCAGCTCGCCAAGCGCCGCGCCGGAACTCACAAAATCCAGGTTCGTAACGAGGTCTCTCGGACGAGCAAGAAGATGTACAAGCAAAAAGGTACGGGCGGCGCTCGCCACGGCTCACGCCGTGCAGCCCAGTTCGTGGGCGGTGCCAAGGCGCACGGTCCGGTGGTTCGCAGCCATGCGTTCGATCTGCCCAAGAAGATCCGCGCTTTGGCCCTTCGCCATGCGCTGTCTTCCAAGGCTAAGACCGGTTCGTTGGTTGTCGTCGACTCGCTGGTGTTGACCGATCCCAAGACGGCGGCTCTGCGTTTGCAATTGGGTAAGATCGGCTTGATCAACGCCTTGGTGATCGCGGGCCCAGAAGTGGACACCAACTTCAAGTTGGCCGCCCGCAACATTCCTAATGTTGATGTTCTGCCGAATGCTGGTCTGAATGTTTATGACGTGCTGCGTCGCCACACCCTGGTCCTTACCAAGGATGCGGTTGAGGCGATCAATGCGCGCTTCGCTGAGAAGGAAGCCGCCTGATGGCCAATCCCTCCGCCCGCCACTACGACACGATCCTGTCGCCAGTGATCACCGAGAAGGCCACGGTTCTGTCTGAACAGAACAAGGTTGTCTTCCGGGTGGCCATGGACGCGACCAAGGACGAAATCACCGCAGCCGTTGAAACTCTGTTCAAGGTCTCGGTCACTAAGGTCAACACCTTGGTGGTCAAGGGCAAGACCAAGCGCTTCAAGGGCCGTCCGGGCCGCCGCTCGGATGTTAAGAAAGCTGTCGTGACCCTGGCCGAAGGCCAGTCCATCGACATCACCACGGGGCTCTGATCCGATGGCTCTGAAACACTATAATCCGACATCGCCGGGCCGCCGTAGCCTCGTGCTGATTGACCGATCTGAACTCCACAAGGGCCGTCCGGAAAAGTCCCTCGTCAAGGGTTTGACCAAATCTGGTGGACGTGGCGGCGGTGGTCGCATCGCTGTGCGTTTCCGCGGTGGTGGAGCTAAGCGTCTCTATCGCATCGTCGACTTCAAGCGTCGTAAGTTCGACGTTGTGGGTACGGTCGAGCGGATCGAGTACGATCCCAATCGCACCGCCTTCATCGCATTGATCGTCTATGCTGATGGAGAGCTGGCCTACATCCTGGCCCCGCAGCGCCTTAAGGCTGGTGATCAGGTTATCGCTTCTGAGAAGGCCGACGTGAAGCCCGGCAATGCCATGCCGCTTCGTGGCATGCCGATCGGCACGATCATCCATAATATCGAGCTCAAGCCCCTCAAGGGTGGTCAGGTCGCACGTTCGGCCGGGGCCTACGCTCAATTGGTTGGTCGTGATGCTGGATACGCTCAGGTTCGTCTGAATTCCGGCGAGTTGCGCATGGTTCCCGATGGCTGCATGGCCACGGTCGGTGCCGTCTCCAACCAAGATCACATGAACGAAGTGCTCGGCAAGGCTGGTCGCTCGCGTCACAAAGGTCGTCGCCCGCACGTTCGCGGTGTCGCCATGAACCCGGTCGACCACCCGCACGGCGGCGGCGAAGGCCGTACCTCCGGCGGTCGCCATCCGGTTACCCCTTGGGGCAAGCCGACTAAGGGCGCTCGTACCCGTACCAACAAGACGACGGATAAGTTCATCATCCGGTCGCGCCACGCTCGGAAGGCCCGCTAAGCCATGACACGTTCCGTCTGGAAAGGTCCGTTCGTTGACGGATACCTGCTTAAGAAGGCCGAGACCGCTCAGGGGTCCGGCCGTAAGGATGTGATCAAGACTTGGTCGCGTCGCTCCACCATCATGCCGCAGTTCGTCGGTCTCACCTTTGGTGTTCACAACGGCCAAAAGCACGTTCCCGTGCTGGTCAGTGAAGACATGGTGGGTATGAAGCTCGGTGAGTTTGCCCCCACCCGTTATTTCCCGGGTCACGCGGCCGACAAGAAGGCGAAGAGAAAGTAGCCATGTCGAAGCAAGCAAAAGTCCGTCGGCTGAAGCCCGTGGAGGCGATGGCGAAAGTCACCTCCGTGCGCATCAGTCCCCGCAAGTTGAACTTGGTCGCCCAGTCTATTCGTGGCCTCAAGGTACAGCGCGCCCTCAGCGAGTTGGAATTCAGCCACAAGCGCATCGCGCGCGACGTGCGCAAGGCGCTCTACTCCGCCATTTCCAATGCGGAGAATAACCACAACCTGGATATCGATAGCTTGATCGTGTCTGAGGCGTTCGTGGGCAAGAACCTAGTCATGAAGCGCTTCTCCGCCCGTGCGCGCGGTCGTGCTTCCCGTATCGAAAAGCCGTTCAGCGAGATCACCATCGTGGTCCGCGAATTGGGTGAGGCTGCCTGATGGGTCAAAAAGTCAATCCAGTCGGGCTTCGCCTCGGCATTAACCGCACCTGGGACAGTCGTTGGTTCGCCGACGGTGCTGATTACGGACGCATGCTGCACGAGGACATCAAAGTCCGCGCCATGCTGAAGAAGCGCCTGTTCCAGGCGGGTATTTCGCGGATCATCATTGAACGTCCGCACAAGAAAGTTCGGATCACCATCTATGCCGCGCGCCCAGGCGTGATCATCGGCAAGAAGGGCGCAGACATTGAGAAGCTGCGTAAGGACGTCACCGAGTTGGCGGCTGGCGAAGTTCACCTGAACATCGTCGAGATCCGCAAGCCCGAAGCTGATGCCCAGCTAGTCGCCGAAAACATCGCGCAACAGTTGGAGCGCCGTATCGCGTTCCGTCGCGCGATGAAGCGTTCGCTGCAAAGCGGCATGCGTCTCGGCGCCAAGGGTATGCGCATCGAAGTGTCAGGCCGTCTCGGTGGTGCTGAAATTGCGCGCGCTGAATCCTATCACGAAGGCCGCGTGCCGCGTCACACCCTGCGGGCCGACATCGACTACGGCTTCACTGAAGCTAAGACTACCTACGGCATTATCGGCGTAAAGGTCTGGGTCTTTAAGGGTGAAGTGCTTGAGCACGATCCCATGGCGTTGGATAAACGCCTGGCGACCGAATCCGGCCCGGCTGGTGAAGGTGGCGGACGTTCTAATGATCGCCCTGACCGTGGCCCTCGCCGCGATCGTCGCGAACAAGCGGGAGCTTAAGATCTAGTCATGCTTTCGCCAAAGAAAACTAAGTACCGCAAGCAGTTCAAGGGCAAGATCCACGGGGTTGCCAAGAGTGGCTTCTCGCTCAACTTCGGCTCCTACGGCCTGAAGTCGGTGGAACCTGAGCGGATCACGGCACGCCAGATTGAAGCCGCTCGTCGCGCGATCACTCGCCAGATGAAACGTCAGGGTCGGGTCTGGATCCGTATCTTCCCGGACGTTCCGGTTACCGACAAGCCTGCCGAAGTTCGGATGGGTAAGGGTAAGGGCGCGGTGGAATATTGGGCGGCTCGGGTTCATCCGGGGCGGATCATGTTCGAAATCGACGGCGTGCCAGACGATGTGGCCCGTGAAGCTCTGCGTCTCGGCGCGGCCAAGCTTCCGGTGAAGACCCGCATCGTTTCTCGCATCGACGCCGCTGCGGAGCACGCGTGATGAAAATCGAAGACGTAAGGGGCATGACGCCCGACCAACTCGGCGAAAACCTGCTGAGCTTGAAGAAAGAGCAGTTCAATCTGCGCTTCCAAGCTGCCACAGGCCAGGTCGAAAAGACCCACCGTTCGAGTGAAGTCCGCAAGGACATCGCTCGAATCAAGACCGTCCTGCGTTCTAAGCAGGCAGCGGTTTAAGGAGCCGACGAAATGCCGAAACGAATTCTCGAAGGCCTCGTCGTATCCGACAAGGGCGACAAGACAGTGATTGTGAAGGTCGAGCGTACCTTCCTGCACCCGGTGCTGAAAAAGACCGTCCGCCGGTCTAAGAAGTATCACGCTCACGACGAGACCAATGCCTACAAGGCCGGCGACCGCGCGCGCATCATCGAATGCGCGCCCAAGTCGAAGACCAAAACCTGGGAGGTGCTGCCTGAGGGCAGTGCCCCGCAAGCGTCGTAAGGGAGGGCTGATCCATGATTCAGATGCAGACCAACCTTGAAGTCGCCGACAACTCCGGTGCGCGTCGCGTGATGTGCATCAAGGTGTTGGGTGGTGCCGGGCGTCGCTATGCCGGCGTGGGCGATAAGATCGTCGTCTCGGTGAAAGAAGCCATTCCGCGCGGTCGCGTTAAGAAGGGTGACGTCCTCCAGGCTATCGTTGTGCGCACATCCTCAGCGATCAAGCGCAAGGACGGATCGGTGATCCGCTTCGACAAGAACGCCGCCGTCATCGTGAACAAGCAAAGCGAGCCGATCGGCACGCGGATCTTCGGCCCAGTGCCCCGTGAACTGCGCGCGAAGAACCACATGAAGATCATCTCTCTCGCGCCTGAGGTGCTGTAATGGCCGCGAAGATAAAAAAAGGGGACCGTGTTATGGTCCTGGCTGGCAAGGACAAGGGCCGTCAAGGCAATGTCCTGAAGGTTTTGCCCAAGGATGAACGCGTTGTGGTGGAAGGCCTGAACATGGTTCAGCGTCATACCCGCCCCAGCCAGGGTGATCCCCAGGGCGGTATTAAACACAAGGAAGCGGCGCTTCACGTCTCGAACGTGGCGATCGTGGATTCCAAGGGCAAGCCGACCCGCGTCGGTTTCCGGGTCGAAGGCGACAAGAAGGTTCGTGTCGCTAAGACAACCGGCGAGGTGATCAATGGCTGAGCAAGCTTACGAGCCGCGACTGAAGACCGAATATCGCCAGCGCATCCGCGCGGTGATGAAGGAGCAGTTCGCCTATTCCAACGAGATGCAGATCCCCAAGCTGGACAAAATTGTCTTGAACATGGGTATCGGCGAAGCGGTCAACGACTCTAAAAAGGTCAATGCTGCTATCGCTGATCTGGCAGCCATCGCTGGGCAAAAGCCCATGCCGACCAAGGCACGCAATTCCATCGCCGGCTTTAAGCTGCGCGAAGGCATGGTGATTGGGGCCAAGGTGACCCTGCGCAAGGATCGCATGTATGAGTTTCTGGACCGTTTGATCACCATCGCCTTACCGCGGGTGAAGGACTTCCGGGGCCTGAAGCCGACGTCGTTCGATGGTCGTGGCAACTATGCCATGGGTCTGAAGGAGCACATCGTGTTCCCAGAGATCAACTATGACCAGATCGATCAGATGTGGGGCATGGACATTATCGTCACCACGACTGCGAAGACCGATGATGAAGCACGCGCGCTTCTAAAGGAATTCCAGTTCCCGTTCGTCACCGCTCAAGCGTAAGCGGCGGGAAGGAAAGAACAAATGGCCAAGAAAAGCGCCGTAAATCGCAACCAGCACGTCAAGGCGCTGGTTAAGCAATACGCCAGCAAGCGCGAGACGTTGAAGGCGGTCGCCAACAACGAAAGCCTGCCGCTTGAGGAGCGCTTTGAAGCGCGCCTGAAGCTTGCAGAACTGCCGCGCAACTCGTCGAAGACTCGTATTCGCAACCGTTGCGAAATATCAGGTCGTCCACGGGCCTATTATCGTAAATTGAGAATGAGCCGGATCGCCCTGCGCGATCTCGGTTCGGCCGGGATGATCCCGGGTCTCGTCAAGTCGAGCTGGTGAGGAGGGTCCAATGGTGAACGACCCCGTTGGCGATATGATCGCCCGCATCAAGAACGCCGCAATGCGCGGTCGTTCGAAGGTTTTGTGCCCGGCCTCGAAGATGCGCGCGCGCGTCCTCGATGTGCTGGCCGATGAAGGCTACATCCGTAGTTACCATTTGGTGCAGACGCCTGGTGCATTCCCGGAATTCGAGATTGAGCTGAAATACTTTGATGGCCAGCCGGTCATCGTGGAAATTAGCCGGATCTCTAAGCCAGGCCGTCGTGTCTATTCGTCGATCAGTGATCTCAAGCCCGTGAAGAACGGCTTGGGCATCTCGATCTTGTCGACGCCGAAGGGCGTTATGTCGGATGCAGCGGCGCGTGACGCCAATGTGGGCGGCGAAGTCCTGTTGCGGGTCTACTAAGATGTCGCGGATTGGAAAAAAAGCGGTTCCGGTGCCTGTGGGCGTGACGGTGACCATCGAGTGCCAGACGGTCAGCGTGAAGGGGCCTAAGGGTCAACTCTCCTGGACTGTAGCCGAAGAAATTGTCGTCAAGCAGGAGGGGGGCGAATTGACCCTTTCCAAGCGCGTGGAAAGCCAGCGGGCGCAAGCCATGTGGGGCCTGTCACGTACCTTGGTCGCGAATATGGTTCAGGGCGTGACCCAGGGCTATGAAGAGACCTTGGAGTTGGTTGGCGTTGGTTATCGGGCTGCCATGAAGGGCCAAGCGCTCTCATTGCAGCTTGGCTTCAGCCACGATGTGGATGTTCCGCCACCAGCGGGCATCACCTTCGTTGTTCCTAAGCAGACTGAAATCAAAATCAGTGGCATCGACAAGCAGGTCGTGGGGGAAATCGCCTCCCAGATCCGCCGCATCCGTCCTCCAGAGCCCTACAAAGGCAAAGGTGTACGTTATGCTGGCGAGCAGGTTCGCCGCAAAGAAGGCAAGAAGAAATAGGCCATGGCTCTTTCTCCTCGAGACTCCGCCAAGCGCCGCACAGAGCGCAATCGTATCCGCCTCAAGGCGTTGTCCAATGGGCGTCCGCGCCTGTCGGTCTTCCGTTCGGCCAAGAACATCTATGCTCAAGTCATTGATGATGAGCATGGCGTGACCTTGGCCCAAGCTTCGTCGCTGGAAGGCGACAAGGCTGCGAAAGGGTCCGATAAGGATGCCGCAGCCCGCGTCGGTGCTCTGGTTGCCCAGCGCGCCGTCGAAAAGGGCGTCAAGGATGTCGTGTTTGATCGCGGCGGTTATATCTATCACGGACGGGTCAAGGCCCTGGCCGACGCCGCGCGCGAAGCCGGCTTGAACTTCTAGAGGTACGCAGATGGCTCGTGGAAATTCACAAGGCGGCGGCGGTGAAGGCAATCAACGGCGCGGTCGCGACCGGGGTGGCCCAGCAGCCGAGGAACGCGCCGATTCCGACATCGTCGAGAAGTTGGTGCACATCAATCGCGTCGCCGCGACGGTTAAGGGTGGCCGCCGGTTCTCCTTCGCCGCGCTGATGATCGTGGGTGATCAAAAGGGTCGGGTCGGTTTTGGTCACGGTAAGGCGCGCGAAGTGCCTGAGGCGATCCGAAAGGCCACCGAAGAAGCTAAGAAGTCGATGATCCGCGTGCCGCTTCGTGAAAGCCGCACCTTGCATCATGACGGCAATGGCCGTTGGGGCGCAGGCAAGGTCATGGTTCGTGCGGCTCCGGCCGGGACCGGCGTTATCGCGGGTGGCCCCATGCGGGCCGTGCTCGAAACCCTTGGTGTCCAGGACGTCGTCGGCAAATCTGTCGGCTCGTCTAACCCCTACAACATGGTGCGCGCGACATTTCAGGCGTTGAAGGCTCAGTCTTCACCCCGGCAGGTCGCCAATAAGCGCGGCAAGAAGGTCAGCGACATTCTCGGCCGTAAGGCTGACGCTGCGGCCGTTGCTGCGGCTGACGGAGAATAGACATGGCTAAGGTCATCGTGCGTCAAACGGCGAGCCCTATTCGCCGCACCAAGGACCAGCGCGCCACTCTGGCGGGCCTGGGCCTCAATAAGATCGGTCGCGTTTCGACTCTCGAGGATACACCCTCGGTTCGTGGCATGATCGCTAAGGTGCATCACATGGTCGAGGTTCTCGACCAGTAGATATCTGCCACCCCTTTGTGGGGTGGTTTTTCTTCAGCCGAGTCGGGATACCCCGGCGATTGATCTCCAAGGAGAGGCGTCACATGACTAAGCTCAATGAGCTCGCACCCCGTGAGGGTTCCACCAAAAATCGTATGCGCGTTGGCCGTGGTCCGGGTTCGGGCAAGGGCAAGACTGCTGGTCGCGGTGTTAAGGGCCAGAAGGCGCGTTCCGGCGTGGCCATCGCCGGCTTCGAAGGCGGCCAGATGCCGCTCCACATGCGTATGCCTAAGCGCGGGTTTAACAATCCCAACGCGCTGAAGTTCGCCGAGGTGAACTTTTGGCGCCTTGAACAGGCGATCGCCGCGGGCAAGCTCGATGCCAAGAAGCCAATCGATGCGTCCGTGCTGATCGCCTGCGGCGTGATTCGTCGTGAACTCGACGGCGTGCGTCTGCTGGCTAAGGGCGAACTAAAGTCCAAGCTCAACATCACGGTCTACGGTGCCTCGGCTCCAGCTCAGGCCGCCGTCGAAAAGGCCGGAGGCTCGATTACCATCACCGCCCCGCCGAAGAGCGACGAGCCCAAGGGCAAATTGCAAAAGAAGGTCAAGGCCTAGGTCGGCCTCTTCCTCCCCCGGAAGGGGAGGGATGTCGCTACTGGGTGACAGGACGCATCACAGCCCCTATCTACGACCGGACTTAACGCAAAGGGTTCCCTATGGCTTCGGCCGCCGAGCAACTCGCAGCCAATATGAATGTCGGGGCTTTTCAAAAGGCCACCGAACTTCACAAGCGACTTCTGTTCACCCTGATGGCCTTGGTGGTCTATCGGTTGGGAACCTACATTCCCATTCCCGGCATCGATACGGTGGCGTTTGCGGCGGCCTTTGAAGGTCAATCCAAGGGAATCTTGGGCATGTTCAACATGTTCTCAGGTGGCGCGGTATCTCGCATGGCCATCTTCTCGCTGAACGTCAGCCCCTATATCTCCGCCTCGATTATCGTGCAGCTCCTGGGAACGGTTTATCCGCCCTGGGAGAAGTTGCGCAAAGAGGGCGGGGAGGCAGGCCGCAAGACGCTCAATCAGTATACGCGATACCTCACCGTGGTCCTGGCCCTGCTGCAATCCTTCGCTATTGCCAGCGGCTTGCAATCTAGCCCCGGTTTGGTGAGCAATCCCGGCCTGTTCTTCCTGGTCTCTACCGTCGTTACTCTGACCGGCGGCACCATGTTCCTGATGTGGATGGGTGAGCAAATCACCAGCCGCGGCGTCGGCAACGGCGTGTCCCTGCTGATCTTCGCAGGCATCGTGGCAAACCTGCCGCAGGGTGTGTTCCAGCTGTTCTCGGTCATGCAGACCGGCCAAATGTCGAGTTTTGGCGGCATCATGATCCTGCTGGTCGCTATCGCAGCGATCCTGGCCATTGTGTTCATGGAGCGCTCACAGCGCCGACTGCTGGTACAGTATCCCAAGCGCCAGCAAGGCAATCGCATGTTTGGCGGGGACACATCCTTCATGCCCTTGAAGGTCAATACCTCCGGGGTCATTCCGCCAATCTTCGCGTCGTCGCTGCTGTTGTTGCCGACCACGGCCATGAGCTTCTTGGCCACCGCTAACCTTCCGCAATATATGCAGTGGTTGCCTGGCGCGATTGGGCAATTGCAGCACGGCCAGCCGCTGTTCATGGCGCTATACGCCGCGCTGATCATCTTTTTCTGTTTCTTCTACACCTCCGTCGTATTCAATCCGGAGGATACCGCCGAGAACCTGCGCAAGTACGGCGGTTTCCTGCCGGGTATTCGGCCGGGTAAGCGGACGGCGGAGTATCTAGATTTCGTTTTGACCCGTCTTACCGTGATCGGGGCGGCCTATATTACCATCGTCTGTTTGGTGCCTGAGGTTCTGATCAGCTATTTCAAAGCGCCGTTCTATCTGGGCGGTACGTCGATCCTCATTGTTGTGAGCGTGACCATGGACACCGTGACCCAGATTCAGTCACACCTTTTGGCTCACCAGTACGAAGGCCTAATCAAGAAATCCAAACTTCGTGGGGGGCGTGCGCGCTGAGTTCGTGCGCAGCGTCAGTTTAGCATCGGCCATGGGGATGGTCG
>JANLPX010000139.1:0-5504 GCA_031367485.1 Alphaproteobacteria bacterium
CGCCCAGACCCGCGACGGGGTGGTGATCGTCGATCAGCATGCGGCCCATGAGCGGCTGGTCTATGAACAAATGAAGGCCCAGATGGAGGCGGGCGGGGTATCACGCCAAGTGCTGCTGTTGCCCGAGGTGGTGGAGCTTGAACCCGCCGAGGCCGAACGCGTTGCCGCCAAGGCCGATGAACTGGCTGCCTTGGGCTTGATGATCGAGCCATTCGGACCCGGTGCCATCCTGGTGCGCGAGACGCCGGCTTTGCTCGGTGAAACAGATGTCTCGGGCCTAATCCGCGACATCGCCGATGATCTTGCCGAGAACGGTCAGGCATTGGCGCTTAAAGAACGTCTGCAAGAAGTCTGCTCCACCATGGCCTGCCACGGCTCGGTGCGGGCCGGGCGACGCCTCAGCGCCCCGGAGATGAACGCCCTCCTGCGCCAGATGGAAGCCACCCCCCATTCGGGCCAATGCAACCACGGCCGCCCCACCTATGTGGAGCTGAAACTGGCCGATATCGAGCGCCTGTTCGGACGACGGTAGGGCTGGACGAACCAGCACGATCCTGGGCATCCTAGGACAACACCAAACAAGGTGGAGAACATGTCAGAGATTGCCTTCGAGGCTCGGGTCTAACCGCCGCCTCCTAAACTGACCGGCGTGTCAGGCCCGTTTCGTCCGCGCCCCATTCGGGGTTGCGCCTCGTCACGCCTGAATTCGGACAATCCATTGAACATCTCCAAACCGCAGCAGCGGACCCTGCATGCCCTGGCTCAGGGCGGCACCATCGTGCTCCAACGCGATGAGCGCGGACACATCATCACGGCTGACTGTCTCACCCGAGACACCTGGCGACTGGCCGATTGTGACCTCGCCGTCTTCAAGAGCCTGAAGAAGAAAGGCCTGATCGCTAGTCGCAGCGGAGGACCCTATCGGATCACCCGCGACGGGTTGGTCAGTTTAAGGGCTCAGCTGGACAACCGAACCTCATTTCGCGGATGGTGACCAACGCAGGAACCAAATCCGCGCCGCACCATAGTCGCGCACGTCGAGTTTGGTGTAGCCTTGGACCTCAAAGTCGGGTTCGGCGGTGCCGCGTTCGAAGGCCACCACTGCGCCGTTGGCCAGCCAACCGCCTGTCGCGAGCACGGCCAAAGCCGCCTCACCAAGGCCCTTGGCGTAGGGTGGATCTAAGAACGCCAAATCGAACGGCGCGCCATCAGAGCCGGGCTTTGCGCCAAGGTCCGTCGCGTCGCGGCGATGGATACGGGTATTGCCGAGTGTGCCAAGCATCTCTGCATTTTCACGAATAGCGCCGCGCGCATCGGCGTCAGTCTCGACAAAAAGGCAGAAGGCCGCGCCGCGCGAAAGAGCCTCAAACCCCAAGGCACCTGATCCCGCAAATAGATCGACTACCCGCGCGCCATCCAACTCGGGGCCCCATGCCGCATGCTCAAGTATATTGAAGATCGCTTGGCGTGCCCGGTCGGAGGTGGGGCGAGTGGCCTGTCCCCCAGGGGCTATCAGGGGCTTGCCGCGAAATTCACCGGCGACGATACGCATGGAACTTTCCGTTCTCTTCAGTCTAAGCTGCTGGCCAACAATTGTGGGAGGTGTTGATGGCTTTCGTAACCGTGGAACGCAAGGGGGGTTGCGCCGTCCTGACCTATGCCAACCCGCCCTTTGGCACCATGACCATGGTGGGCTCGCAGGAAATGTATGTGGCGGTTAAGGCCGCGTCAGAGGACCCTACTGTTCGCTCAATCATCCTGACCGGCGGCGTCCCGGGGATATTTGTCCGCCACTATGATGTGGGTGAGCTGTCAGTGGCCAGCGACCGCACGACGGGTGGCGGAGCGGCCTTTCCAGCGGGACGTGAACCACCGGCACCGGGTTTCCTAGAGATGACCGATCTTTTGGCCGCCGCGCCCAAGCCGGTGGTCGCGGCGATCAATGGCCTTTGCATGGGCGGCGGGTTTGAGATGACGCTCGCCTGCGATATCCGCATCGCCGGACCACAGGCCACAGCCATCGGATTGCCCGAAACCCGGATAGGCATCTTCCCTGGCGGTGGCGGCACCCAGCGTTTGCCCCGCGTGGTGGGTGAGGCCAAGGCCCTGGAGATGATCCTACGCGGGCTGGTGGTCGATGCCGCTGAGGCTTTACGGATCGGTCTGGTACATGAAATGGCCGCCGACCCCTTAACCCGGGCCTTGGAGATGGCGGCAGAGTGGGACGTACGAGGCGCCGAGGGGATCGCCTATGCCAAGCGGCTTACCCGCGCGGCTTTGTCCCGGCCCCTGAGCGAGGGGCTGGACGACGAGAGGGCGAGCTTCCAGGCCGTGATGGCGACGGCCTCGGCCCGCGAGGGCCTTCGGGCCGCGCGCCAGCCGACAGAGATTCAGTCGGTTTAGGACCTGCCCCCGCCTTGGGCTTGGGCGGGTAGAACTTCTTGGGCGGGGCCTCGGCCTTGGCGCGGCGCGGCTTGGCGATCTTAGTCTTATCCGACAGCACCTTGATCTCGTGGGCGGTCTTAGGCTTTGGTTTGGCCCAGCCGGATTTATAGACCGGCTTGGTCTTGGGCGCTGGGGCAGTGACCAGCTCTGTAACCCCGGCGGCGGAGTCCCGGCGCTTAGCGCTCGCCGATTTGGGCGACTTCCATTGCGGACGGTCGCCCTGGGGCAAATTGTCCGGCGCAATGTGATCTGCCATCTGCTCACGGATAACGCGGGGACCGACCTCCTCCACCTCGCCGACGCCCAGGGTCGCCAGCGCGAAGGGGCCGTAGGCGAGGCGGATCAGGCGATTGACCTGAAGGCCGACCGATTCCAGCACCCGGCGAACTTCGCGGTTCTTGCCTTCGGCAAGGGTCAGAGTGATCCAGAGATTAGCACCGCTCGGCCCCTCCTTGGCCTTATCGATGGTGGCCTCGATGGAGCCATAGCGGACACCTTCGATGGTGACGCCGTCCTTGAGCTTATCGAGCTTGTCCTGGGTGATGCGGCCATGGGCTCGGGCCCGATAGCGGCGAACGAGCGCGGTGGAGGGCAGTTCTAGAGCACGAGCCAGACCCCCATCATTAGTGAGCAGCAAGAGCCCCTCGGTATTGAGATCCAAGCGCCCCACCGAGATCAGTCGTGGAAGTCCCGGCGGCAGGGCGTCAAACACGGTCGGGCGACCCTGGGGGTCGTTATGGCTGGTCACTAGGCCCGCAGGCTTGTGATAGCGGAACAGGCGGGCGGGCTCGGCCTGATCGACCACCTCACCGTCGACGGTGAGGATATCGCCGGCTTCGACCTTGATCGCAGGCGTGGTTAAAACCTGTCCGTTGAGCGCCACGCGCCCGGCTTCGATTAGCCGTTCGACCTCGCGCCGCGAGGCCACACCGGCACGCGCCAGGGCCTTAGCCACGCGTTCCCCCTCCCCTGTCACTAGGCTTGGGGCTTGACCTTCGGGGTCGGTCTGGGGTCGTAAAGGATCGTGGACCATGATCATCGCACCATGCGCATCGCGCTCGCCGCCGCGCAAGCCGCAGCAGACGCTGGCGAAGCTCCGATAGGTGCCGTCGTGGTCGATACGGCCACCGGTGATGTGATTGCCACAGGTGCCAACCGCTCCATAACCAACCATGACCCCACCGCCCACGCCGAAATCGTGGCCATCCGGGCGGCGGCTTTGGCGCTTGGCAATTACCGACTGACCGGCCTGACCCTCGTCGTCACCCTAGAGCCTTGCACCATGTGCGCTGGGGCGATCAGCCACGCCCGGATCGGTCGGCTGGTGTTCGGGGCGGAGGACGCCAAAGGCGGGGCGGTGGTGAGCGGGGGACGGTTCTTCGAGCAGCCGACGTGTCACTGGCGACCTGAGGTGCTGGGCGGCGTGCTGGCGGAGGAGAGTTCGGCGATGCTGAAAGGGTTTTTCAAGGCACGGCGGGGTTATGGCAGGGTCGATTGAGGCTATCAGAATCCTCACCCCACAAGCGTGGAACGAAGATATCTTAAGCTCCTAAACCAACGCACTCTTGTACAGTGCGCTCAGCTCGGCCCAGGCCTTCTCGGCGTCGGCTTGGTTGTAGACCGCAGACCCCGGCACGCACCAACCATGCAAGGCCCCATAGACTTCGATCTTGGCTGAACCCCCCACAGCTTCGAAGGCGACTTTGAGTTTATCCTTGGCGTCGGGTTGTTTCTGGTCGTCGTTGGAGGCGACGCCGAAATACATCTTGGCCTTGATCTTCGGCACCAGTAGGTGGGGGCTGTCAGGCAAGGTCGTAACCAGTCCGCCGCCATGGAACGATCCGCCCGCTCCGATGCGGTTCGGCAGGGCCGCAGCTGTGCGCATGGTGAGCGGGCCGCCCATGCAATAGCCCTGGACGCCCGCCTTGACCTTCTTGTTGACGGTCTTTTGCCTGTCGAGGAAGGCCAGGAAAGTGGTGGCGTCGCGGATCACCGCGTCCGGGGTCAGCGGACCGGTCAGGGTGCCCAGCTTGGCGCGGTCGGTAGGGCTGCCGAAATCGAAGGGGCCGCTGAGGCCAGGTGCCTTGGAGGTGCGATAGAAGGGGTTAGGGATCAGCACGGCGTAGCCCTGAGCCGCCAAGCGTTTGCCCATATCGCGGAACGCTGGGCGCAAACCGAAGATATCTGTCCAGATCAGTACGGCGGGCCATTTCCCCTTGCCGGGCGGATGGAACAGGGCCGCGTCGCAAGAGCCGTCTGCCGTCTTGATGGTGACATCGCTCTCGACAACCTCGGCGGCATGAGCGCCGGTGGCGATAGTCACGGCACCGGCCGCGGTCAGCGCTGTGAAGTCTCGGCGAGTGTGGTCCATGGACCTAGTATCATCAGCCATGATGGCCTCCTATTTTATGAACAGCAGTATTCGTGACGCCCTAGGCTTTAGCAAGTTGTCGGTGTAGCTCTGTGCGCAGACATTCACCTACAGGACGCCCCCCAATGACCCTCAATCGCCGCCTGCTTCTCGCCGCAACCTTGGCTTCGAGCTTTGTTGCCGGTTCTGCTTTTGCGCAAGCCCCGACTGGCCCGCAGATCCTGCGTGGCGTGGTTACCGCAGTTGAGGCCAATGCCATGACCATCAAGGGCAAGGACAAGAAGCTCACCACCATCAATATGGCTCCCGGCTGGACCGTCTCGGTGATGAAGCCGGTGACAATGGACGAGGTTAAGCCCGGTAGCTTCATCGGCACCGCCGAGATGCCGCAAGAGGACGGCAGCGGCAAATCCTTGGAAGTTCACGTCTTTCCGCCGGGCGTGAAGATGGGCGAAGGTCACTATCCTTGGGACCTGAAGAAGGGCTCGATGATGACCAATGGCACGGTCGGCAAGGTGGTGCCGGGCAAGAAGGGCCAAGAGCTTGAAGTCAGCTATAATGGCCAACCTTCGCGCAAGATCGTGGTGCCTAAGCGCGTGCCGATTGTTATGATCACGCCCGCCGACAAGGCCATGGTCAAGAAGGGCACTAACGTGTTCCTGGTGGCCTTCCCGACACCTAAGGGCCT
>JANLPX010000149.1:0-14730 GCA_031367485.1 Alphaproteobacteria bacterium
CCCTTGAGGACCCCGAGCCCTTGATTGAACTCCACCCACTTGGTTTGATAGCGGCTTAGCTGAGAGCGCCATCATGAAGACTCCCAACACGCCGTCTGCGCTATCGCAAGGGCCCGTTCCGCAAGACGAACGCCACCGCCATACGCTTGAAGCTATGGCCGATGTGGAGGCGGGTGACGTCGTCAGCCACAAGTCTATCCAAGCTTGGGCGGCGCGCGTGAGTGCGGAGGGATTGGCGGCGTTGGGCGGTTCGCAGCCTCAGCTGGAAGTTCCGTCGCGGCGGCCAAAGGATTGAACGCAGAGATCGCGGAGTATCCGCAGAGGTCGCGGAGGTGATCCTTCTCTGCGCGCTCCCGAGACCTCTGCGGCCTCTGCGGTCAGGCCGTGGGGCATATCCTCATAGGCTAAGCTTCACGATCTGGATCCCGGTATGCACCGGGATGAGCGGTGGGGGTGAGGCGCGCCGGTTCGATCCCCATGGTTTTCGTGTGTTTTTGTGTGGGTTCGTGGTCAATCTTGACGGCGGATCGAAAGACTGTTGACAAGGCGATTGCCACATGTTCTTGTTTCGTTCATGGAAACGGTCAACCCTCTCTCCGATGACGACATCGATGCCGAGCGCGCCGAGTGGCGGGCCAGGACTCTGCGGCAGTTGGTGGCCATCGGTATGGACATGGCCCGCATGCTGCAGGATCAAGCCAGAGAGGCTTCGGCATCTGACCCTGGAGTGATCGGTCCTGATCTCTCCCTACGCTTTCACCGGATCAGTCGCTCTATTCGCATGAGCTTGGCCCTGGATGCCAAGCTTGCTGCCGGGTTCCAGGATCGGGCCAAGGAACGCAAGGTCGCCGAACTGACCGAACGCAAGGCGCTGGCAAAGGAAGCCGTGTCTCGACAAGTTGACCGCGACACCCCAGACCGAGATCTTCACCGCGAACGCTCTGATCGCATTGAGCGCGAAGACCTGGAGGATTTCTCTGACAAGCCGGTCTCTGAGATCATTGCCATCATCTGCGCCGACCTGGGCATCACCCCAGACTGGCAGGCCTGGAGCCTAGAACCCTGGGCCATGGAAGAGCGACGAACCGGCGTTCCGGGATCACCCTACAACACACACCCAACCTATATAGAACATACACCCAACATACATAGCGACGACGACCTGCGGGAAGCCCCGGCTTAGCCGCGGTGTCATCCCGGTTTCCTTGCAAGGGAAGAGCGGGACCCAAAAGCACCGATCCATCCGGTTAGCCCCGCGTCTCTGGGTCCGGGGCTGCCTTCTGCTCCCCGACTGCGTGGAGGAGAGCTGCGCGTCATGCCGCGCCCTCAACCCTTACGGCTGAGCAGAAACAGCGCCGTCTCGGCGCGCCAGTTTTCGATGGCGCGGGTCGGGTTGATCGGCCGCGCCTTCTGACCCTCCGACATGGCCGAACAGGCCTCGATCTTCAGGCCCAAATCATCGCAAAGGGCGACAAAGTCGTGCAGGGTGCAAAGGTGAATATTGGCCGTCGCCCACCACGGGTCGGGCAGGGCCGCCGTCTCTGGCATGCGGCCACGGGCCAACAGCGCCCAGCGCACCCGCCAGTGTCCGAAATTGGGTAGCGACACCACCGCCTTGTCGGCGATCCGCAGCAGTTCCGACAGCACGTGACGCGGCTCGCGCATCTGCTGCAGGGTTTTCGACAGTACCGCGTAATCAAAGGCCTTGGTGGGGAAATGATCGAGATCGCGGTCGCCGTCGCCCTGAACCACGGCTAATCCCCGGGCCAGGCAGGCAGATACCCCCTCGGATGAGATCTCTAACCCTTGCCCGTCGCAGCCTTTTTCTCGGGTCAAGAGCTCAAGTAGTTCGCCCTCGCCGCAGCCCACGTCAAGCACCCGGGCACCGGGCGAGACCAGCCGCAGGATCTCGGCAAAGTCTTCCCGTCGGGCGATCACGCGATGCCCCGCTTTTCCGCCGCCGCGGCCAGAAACCCCCGCAGGGCGCTGTCCAACGCCGGTTCATCCAAGAACAGAGCGTCGTGCCCCTTGTCGGTATTGATCTCAGCAAAGCTGGCGCGGCACCCGGCGGCGTTCAGAGCCCTGACGATGTCGCGGCTCTCGGCGGTCGCATATAGCCAGTCCGAAGAAAAGGACAGGACGCAGAACCTAACGTGCCGCGACTTCACAAAGGCCTGGGCCAACACCCCGTCATAGCCGGCGGCCAAGTCGAAATAGTCCAGGGCGCGGGTGATGTAGAGATAGGAATTGGCGTCGAACCGGTCGACGAAACTGGTCCCTTGATGGCGCAGATAGCTCTCAACCTGGAAATCGGCGTCGAACCCCCAGGACAGGCCATCGCGCTGCAGCTCGCGGCCGAACTTCCTTTGCAGCGCCGTCTCCGACAGATAGGTGATATGGGCCGCCATGCGCGCGACGGCCAGACCCTTTTCCGGCCGTACGCCTGCCGCCTCATAGGCCCCGCCCCGCCAATCTGGATCGGCCATGATCGCTTGGCGACCCACCTCGTGGAAGGCGATGTTCTGGGCCGAGTGCCGCGCAGCCGTGCCGATGCAGATGGCCGAGAACAGGCGCTCGGGATAGTCAGCCGCCCATTGCAGGGTCTGCATGCCGCCCATGGATACCCCCACCACGGCAAACAGAGTCTCTATGCCCATGGCCTCTATCAGCATGGCCTGAGCGCGGACCATGTCGGCAATGGTGATCATCGGAAAAGCTAGGCCATAGGGCCGCCCCGTGGCCGGATTGGTGGAGGCAGGTCCCGTCGAGCCCATGCAGCCGCCGATCACATTGGCGCAGATGATGAAATGGCGGTTTGGGTCCAGCGGCAGGCCAGGGCCGACGACTCGGGTCCACCATCCGGGCTTGCCGGTGACCGGGTGGGTGGAGGCCACATACTGGTCGCCGGTCAGGGCGTGGCAGATCAGCACGGCATTGGACTTGTCGGCGTTCAAGGTGCCGTAGGTGTTGTAAGCAATCTCTAGGGGCGCTAGCGATCCCCCGGCTTGCAGGCGCAAGGGTTGATCGGCAGGGAACCGCCAGGTTCCACCGTTCGTCGCAAATTCAGCTGAGGGCGCGGCGGAGTTTGGCATCGGCCCCGCTTGGACCGCCAAGCTCGTGGCCTGTCAACCGCTTCGCGTATTGGCCGGTTCTGGTTATGAGGACATATGGCCACGGAGCGACCATGCACAGACTGATCCTCATGCGACACGGCGACGCGCAACGCGACAGCCCCAGCGGTGGCGATTTTGATCGTCGGCTGTCTGAAGCGGGCTTTGCCGAATCGGCGGCCATGGCGCGTCACCTGGCCGATATGGGTCTGATCCCGACCCTGGCGCTGGTATCCTCTGCGGCGCGGACCCGCGAGACCTGGATTGCCGTTGAGGAGAGCTTTCCCGGCACCACTGTGCGTTTCGAAGACAGCCTCTATCTGGCCGATCCCGACACTGTGCGTGATCTTGGCTTGGCGGCGCTGCGCGATCAGGACTGCGTCATGGTGATCGGGCACAATCCAGGCCTACAGGATTTGGCTGTGTCTTTGCTGGTGCAGGCCTCCGCGCCGGCCTTCGCAATCTCCCGAGCAGAAACCAAATTCCCGACCGGAGGCGCTGCAGTGTTCCTCATGGATGGCGATCAACGCCCAACCTATGACGGCATCTTCTATCCCCGGGATATTCGGTGAGGCATGGGCAGAATCTACAAAATCCTAAGCCGTGCCGAATGGGAAGCTGCCCACGCCAAGGGCGCATTTGAAGGCTCAGCCGTTGACCGCCAAGACGGCTACATCCACTTCTCCACTGGATCACAAGCCCTAGAAACCGCCCGCCGCTATTTCGCCGGCCAAGCCGATCTTATGGTTCTCGAGGTCGAGGCTGATCATCTTGGCGCGGCCCTTCGGTGGGAACCTTCGCGCGGCGGCGACCTATTCCCGCACCTTTATTCTAGCCTAGCCTCGTCCCACGTCCTTGCCGTCCGTCTGGCTCCTTTGGACGACGCGGGCGTTCCTGATCTTGGTAGCCTACCTTGAGCCTGCTGCACGATATTGCCGCGCGGGCCCTGCATGTCCTGGATCCGGAGGACGCCCACGGCTTGACCATCACTGGGTTAGCCATGGGGATGGGGCCACGTGCCAGATCGCATGATCCAGTCTTGGCAACCCAGATCGCCGGGCTCAGCCTGCCCAATTGCGTCGGCCTCGCGCCGGGTTTTGACAAGAACGCCGAAGTCTTTGCCCCGATGCTGGCGGCGGGCTTCGGGTTTGTTGAGTGCGGGACTGTCACGCCTCTGGCCCAGGCGGGCAATCCCAGGCCCCGGCTTTTTCGGCTGAGTGAAGATCGCGCGGTCATAAACCGCATGGGGTTCAACAATCACGGCCTCGAACCCTTTGCGGACCGATTGTCTCATCGCGGTCCTGGCATCATCGGGGCGAATATTGGAGCCAATAAGGACGCTGGCGACCGGATCGGTGACTATGTCACCGGTCTGGAGCGCCTCTGGGGCCTGGCCAGCTATTTCACGATCAATATCTCATCACCCAATACGCCGGGACTGCGTGCCCTGCAGACCAAGGCTGCGCTAGAGGAACTGCTAGGTCGACTGATCGAGGCCCGTGATCGCTTGCCGCCAGCTAATAAGGTCCCAATGTTCCTCAAGGTCGCTCCAGACCTCGATGACGCTGAGGTCGAAACTATTGTCGAAACGGTCTGCGCCAACGACTTGGCTGGGATCATAGTCTCCAACACCACGATCTCCCGTCCAGCGCTGCGCTCCCGTTACGCCAAAGAAGCGGGCGGCCTATCCGGCGCGCCTCTGACGGACCTCGCACACGTCATGATGGGGCGCTTCCATGCTGCTAACCAAGGACGGTTGGTCCTCATTGGCGTCGGCGGTATTGCGACGGGCGAACAGGCCTATGCGCGGATCAGGGCAGGGGCCAGTGCCGTGCAACTCTATTCTGCCTTGGTTTATGGCGGAGCGGGCCTAGTCATGCGTATTCGACGCGATCTTGCCGCACGTTTGAGAGCGGATGGCTTTACCAACGTGTCGCGGGCCGTTGGGGTGGGCTAGCCTCCTGGCCCGCAATGTCCTATCGGAACATGCTATGGCGGACGCCCCTGAGCCCCTGACGTCCTTGCGGCGATCCGGACGGCGCTTCTTCTGGCCGGGCGGCCTTTCCGCGCGCCTGCTTATCCTGACTAGCTTTTATATTGCCCTTGCTGGGGCCTTCATCCTGCCACCCGCTCTAGCCGCCTTCGAAGAGCAATGGTTGTTGGACCGGGTTCGAGCCGCCGAGCTGGCGTCTTTGGCAACTGAGGTTGCACCTGATCGCGTGGTCAGCGAGCAACTCTCCTCCCAACTTTTGACGGTGGCGGGCGTCGATACCGTCGCGATTCAGTCAGAGGGCATGAGACGTTTGGTGCTTCAGGGTCCGAGGCGGGCTCAAACCCCTTATCTGGTTGATCTGCGCCATCAGGCCCCCGGTTCCTGGCTGACGGCACCCTTCCAGACCCTCATGGGTGGCCCCGGCCGAGCCGTGCGCGTGATCGCCGAGCCGCGATTCCGTAAGGCTGACTTCATTGAGGTGGTGGCCCCCGACACTGAACTTCGTAAGGCGCTCAGCGGCTATCTCTGGCGACTGGTACTGATCACCGTGTTCGTCGCTGGTCTGGCGGGGCTGCTGGTCTTTTTGTCTCTCAACCTCTTCCTCGTGCGGCCAATGCAGCGGATCACGGCGTCGATGGAACGGTTCCGCGCCGATCCTGACGATCCGCAGGCAAAGCTTCAAGCCTCGGGTCGTCGTGATGAGATCGGCCGCGCCGAGGTTGAGCTGGATCGTATGCAGGCTGATCTACGGACGGCGCTGAACTCCCGTGCGCGCTTGGCGGCTCTCGGCGAGGCGGTGGCCAAGATCAATCACGACCTGCGCAACATGTTGACCAGCGCCCAGATCGCCTCGGAACGTCTGGCCATGGTCAAGGATCCTCAGGTGGCTCAAGCCATGCCCAGGCTGGAACGGGCCTTGGACCGCGCCATCAAACTGGCCACTGATGTGCTGACCTATGGCAAGACCCAGGAGGCGGCTCCGGTCACGGTCGCGGTGCCTCTGTTGGCAGCGATAGAGGCAGCGGCAGAGGAGGCGCGCCTTGGGGGTGGTGTGACGCTCGCCAACGACATTGACCCCGCCGTTCAGGTCCCGGCTGATCCGGACCAATTGCACCGCATCCTGGTCAATCTGATGCGCAACGCGCGTCAGGCCATGGAACAGTCTCCGACCGGTCGTCAGGATGAAGTCCGGGCTACCTTCGTTCAGGAAGCCACCGCAGGTGTGGTTCGCCTCAGCGACAATGGTCCGGGCGTGTCTGACCGTGCGCAGGAACGCCTGTTCCAAGCCTTTGCCGGATCAAGCCGTCCTGGCGGCGCCGGTCTAGGTCTGGCGATCGCCAGAGAACTGGCCCAAGGCCATGGAGGCGAGCTCAGTCTTGCGTCCACCGGACCCGATGGCTCCACCTTCGAGTTGCGGCTCCCCGGCGTTGCGCTGCGGCTCGATAAACCGAAACGCAAGCGCGCCTCTAAGGTGCCTTAGCCACACCTTCTCGGCGTGGGTCTGCACCGCCTACTAATCCGGTCGGCGTTACCAGAACGCCGTGCAGTCCGGAACCTTCGGCACCACCACCACTCGTCAGCTTGACACCCTTGGCTGCCAATCCCTCGGCGACGCCTGGGGCATAGAGCTCAGTCTCGGCGGCGTAGGGTCCACCGCGCGCCACCATATTGGGTAGGGCAAACGCCTCCTGAATCGACAGATTCCAGCTGAGTATTCCCACCAGCGCCTTCAAATTGTAGGCCACGATGGAGTTACCCCCTGGCGACCCGAGCGCCGCGACCAGTCGTCCCTTACGGTCCAGCACTATGGCGGGAGACATGGAAGAGCGTGGGCGTTTGCCTGCGGCTACGGCATTCGCGGCGGGCGCGCCGTCCTTGTCGGCAGGCGAGAACGAGAAATCCGTCAGCTGGTTGTTCAGGAAGAACCCACCGACCATACGTCCGGTGCCAAAAATGCTCTCAACCGTCGTGGTCATGGAAACGACATTCCCCGCCTGATCGACTACCACAAAATGCGATGTGCCGCCGGGTTCCACTGTGGCGTCTGGCGCGCGGATACCTGCACCCTTGGGCTTACCAGGCGCGGGGTAGGCTCCTGCCTGATCTGGATTGATGAGTGCGGCTCGGTCTTTCAGGTAGCGGGGATCCAGCAAACCCTGAACTGGGACATCGACAAAGTCGGGGTCGCCGAAATAGCGATCACGGTCGGCGTACATCAGACGGCTGGCCTGCGAAAACAGATACCAGCCCTGCACCGTCTTCGGTCCATGGGCGGCGATGTCGGTATGCTCAAGAATGCCAAGACCCTCCAACACCGCGGGCCCGCTGGAAGGTGCGGGTGGCACGCAGACAACATACTGATGGTAAGGACGGCAAACTGCGGCACTCGACTTGGGGCGATAAGCCTTAAGGTCAGTTAACGTCATGGAGCCCGGAAGCGGGCCTTGGCTTAGGCGCGTAACAATGGCTTGAGCCACCTCGCCTTCCAGAAGGCCGCGCGGACCGTCTGCGGCAATCTTGCGTATGGTCGCCGCATAGGCGGGGTTTCTCAGCAGATCGCCTGCCGCATACTTGTTACCGTCGGCTTTGGTGAAATAGGCCGTTGCGTCGGCACCCTTGGCTTGGGGGAATGGGCTGTTGATCATGTAGGCCAGTCGCGGACTGACGACGAACCCCTGGTCGGCCAGGCGGTCAGCGTCGGTGAAGAGCGCAGACCATGCCAATTTGCCGTGGTCAGCCTGGGCTAACGACAACATGGCCACGGCCCCTGGCACACCTGTTGCGCGGCCACTGGTCAGGGCGGCCAAAAATGGCAGCGGCTTTCCATCATCGCCGTAGAATAATTTGGGTGTTGCGGAAGCTGGCGCGGTCTCACGCCCGTTATAGGCGCTCACCTTGCGGGTCTTGGCGTCGTAATAGGTCATGAAGGCACCGCCGCCGAGACCAGAGCTCTGAGGCTCGACGAGCCCCAGAACCGCTTGGACCGCTACAGCGGCATCCACGGCTGAACCGCCTTTTCGCAGCACATTCAGGCCAGCCTCAACAGCCAGCGGATTGGCAGCGGCCACCATCCCCTTGGAGGTAACGGGTGAACTCTTGGCTAGTGCCGTACTGGAAATCGACAATGCGCCCAGAACGGCGAGCAGGATTTTCGAAAGGGAGGTCACAGGCACCACGCGATCAAATCAGCAAATATCACCCACCATAGCGAGCCGCGCGTGGACAACCAACGCCTAGCCGTGGTTCTGCTGCACGTATGAGCCAAATGCCTAAAGCCTGCCCAGGTCTGCGCAACCTAATCACTGACGTTGGGGGTCTGAAGGTTGGTCAGTCCCACAGCAACGCCGCCCGGACAGGCGTGACCGTGATCTTGCCCGATGACCGGGCGGTCTGCGCCGTTGATGTGCGGGGCGGCGGGCCGGGCACGCGAGAGACCGACGCCTTGTCTCCCGAAAACCTTGTCGAAGCCGTTGACGCTGTCGTGCTGTCGGGGGGGTCGGTCTACGGACTGGCCGCGGCTGACGGGGTCACCTCTTGGCTGGGTGCTCGCGGTCGCGGCTATGGATTGGTCGCCCGATCTGACGTGCCGCGCTCGCCGGTCGTACCTGCTGCCATTCTCTATGATCTCGCCAATGGTGGTGATCGAGCTTGGGACGAAGATCCGCCCTATCGGCTTTTGGGTCGCACCGCGATTGAGGTTTGCGGTTTGGACTTTGCCCTGGGGACGGCCGGAGCAGGATATGGTGCCATGGCTGGTTCGCTAAAGGGGGGAACAGGTTCTGCCTCGATCATAGCGGCAGACGGGATCACGGTCGGTGCAATAGCCTGCGTCAACAGTTACGGGTCGGTGATAGCCCCCGGTGGCCGATCCTTTTGGGCCGCGCCCTTCGAATTGGGTGGGGAGTATGGCGGCCTAGGTTCGGCTGGCTTGGCGGCTGCGCCCGACGATTGGGGGTTAGCCAAGACAAACCCGTTGGCGCGTACCAACACCACGATCGCCTGCATTGCCACCGACATTGCGCTAACGCCGTCTCAGGCTAAACGCGTGGCTGTGATGGCGCAGGACGGGCTCGCCCGAGCTATTCGCCCGATCCACGCGCCGTTCGACGGTGATGTCGTCTTTGCTTTGTCGACAGCCTTGCGCCCGCTGGAGGGTGGCGATTTTACGATCGCGCGCATCGGTGCCTTAGCGGCCGACGTGTTGGCGCGTGCCGTCGCCAGAGCAGTATTCGAGGCGACGCCTTGGGCTGGAACGAACGTGCCCTGCTGGCGCGATTTGCCTACCTAGGGCGCGGTCGCCCGCCAACCGTTACAAGATCAAGCGGCACGGTTGGACGTTGGCGAACATGCTCACCCTTGAGCCAGATTTTCAGCGCCTCCCAATGGATCATGGCCATCACGCCTAAGGTCATGAGGGGATGCGTCCACCAAGCCCGCCATAGGGCTGCATCGGTCAGCGCAATCTGGTGCCCTCCAAAAGCTGCCGCCAGAACGAGGCCCTCGGTGTCCTTGACCTCGATGCTGATGGACACGGCCTCGCCCGGCGGCAGGATGCGAAAGCCGTAGGTCAAGTCCATGTCCATGAACGGCGAAACATAGAAGCCCTTGTCGATGCCCTGTTCAATAACACCCTCGCCTGTCGCCGGGATCAGATAGCAGTGCTTCTCGCCAAAGGTGTTGTTCACCTCATAGAACACCGCGCTGAGCGTTTGATCCGCACGATAACAGAAATAGACCGAGATCGGATTGAACACGCCGCCGAGGATACGCGGCATGCACAACAGCCGGATCGGCCCGCCCGCTGCGATCCCAGCCTTGGCCAGGTGCGCCTCGACTTGGGCTTTGAGCGGCACCTCAGAGCCATCCAGGTGATCGCGTTGCGAAAAGCCAGTCAGCGCGAACCGGTCCAGACCAAACAGCCTTAGCGCCTTATTCAGATCGCCCAGTTCATCCAGATCCAGCAGGAGCATGAACACGCTGTAGCGCAGCTTGTGCTGCCGCGGTTTGAGCCGCGTATGGGTGACGACCCCAGGATAAATCGCTGAGGCAAAGTCTATCATGCCGCTTGCCGGGACAAATCTAGGGCTGAGGTTCTAAGGTGGATCCGATCGGACTCGCCAGCAACCGTCCAGGGCCGACGGACATTGGCTAAGGCTTCAGCCACGGCTAGACCCGACTGAAGGGCGTCCTCATGAAAACCGTGACCGAAATAAGAACCGCAAAACCAAGTCCCTCGCGCGCCCTGCAGCGACCACAGCTGGCGCTGGGCGGCAATGGCGGCGGCGTCAAAGAGCGGATGGTCATACTGGTCAGTGTGGATATGCGCTTCGGCGGCGATTGGCAGGGTCGGGTTCAAGGTGACAAACAGATCCGGCGCGTCGGTCAGGCTCTGCAGCTTGTTCATCCAATAGGTGACGCAGCCTTGATCGGGCCGGGCGCGATGGCCGATGTGGTTCCAACTGGTCCAGGCGGCCTTTCGGCGTGGCATCAGACTTTTGTCGGTATGCAAGACGGCGGTGTTTTGGGAATAGCTGAAGGCACCCAGTAGCGCCGTCTCCTGGCGGCTGGGATCATCCAGAAGGCGCAGGGCCGTGTCGCCATGCGTGGCGACGATCACCTGATCGAAGGTTTCGGTACTGCCGTCCGCCAGACGCAGTTCCGCGCCGTGGTCAGAGCGCCTTAGGCCAGTGACCTTAGTGCCCATCCGAATCTGTCCCAAGAATGCTGCCTTGAGGGCCGCCACATAGTTACGACTACCCCCGGCGACGGTGCGCCACAGGCCGCGGCCAAGGATGGTCATCATGCCGTGGTTCTGGAAAAATCGGATCAGCGAGGCGGCCGGATAGGCGCGGATCTGATCCAGAGGCGTTGACCAGATCGCGGCGGCTTGAGGCAGCAGGTGATCGTCGCGAAACGCGGTGCTGTATCCTTCGCCGACCAGATAGTCGTCCAGGCTGATCGCCGACGATTCTAGTCGCGCTAAATCCCTCGGGGCTTGGCGATAGAACCGGTTGATGTCGGCCAGCATGATCCAGAAGCGCGGCGACAGCGCGTTGCGTTTCTGGGCCAATATGGCCTGAGAGGAATACTCAAAGCCGCCATTGTCCATGGATACCGACAGCGCCATGTCGGCGGGCAGGCTGGCGACGCCTAGATGATCTAACAAGGCGGTGAAGTTGGGATAGTTGGCCTCGTTGTAGACAATGAACCCTGTGTCGACCGGCACGGCACCCTTTGGTCCCAGGGCCTCGAGGGTGTGAGCATGGCCGCCGATCCGATCATCAGCCTCAAGTACCGTCACATCATGGCGCTGGCCAAGCAGCCACGCCGCTGACAATCCACCGATCCCCGCCCCGATGACAGCGATGCGTTGGCGGGTTTCAATTGGCAAAATCGCGGTCACGTGGGTCTTTCCTTCGACAACCAGTATCGCCCTGACCGATCTTGGCACGGACTGTGGCCCTGACAGTTACGGGCCAGCGTCCGCCTCGGATGCGTCCAAGACTGGAGCGTAGTCGTATCGTATACATTGCCACTTGGAACAGGATATTCCGATGTCGTTGGTTGCCGCTACCATTCAGGCCTTTGAAGGGGCTCCCTTACCCGACCTCGTGCGTCGCGCCGCCGTAGAGTTTCTGGTGGCCAATGCACGCCGCCAACTGGTCGGGGCACCTGCGGGGGCGGATGCTCAGTTCGCCGCCGAAATGGCATTGCGTCCAATTGCCGAGCATGCTGGAGCGGCCAACACCCAGCACTACGAACTTCCAGCCGCCTTTTTCGAGAAGGTGCTCGGCCCCAACCTGAAATACTCGTCCTGCCTCTATCCGACCGGTGCTGAGAGCCTGGGTGAGGCGGAGGTGCAAGCCCTGCACGAAACGGTGGTTCATGCCGAGCTCGCCGATGGGCAGACGATCTTGGAGCTAGGCTGCGGTTGGGGTTCCTTGTCCCTGTGGATGGCCCGCACCTTGCCCAAGGCCAGGATAACCTCAGTGTCGAATTCCAAGAGCCAGGGTGACTTCATCCGCGCCAAGGCCGCAGCTGAAGGCCTCACCAACCTCAAGGTCGTCACCGCTGACATGAACGACTTCGGCGGCACAATCGGAGCTTACGACCGCATCGTCTCGGTGGAGATGTTCGAGCACATGGCCAATTGGCGGGCCCTGCTAACCCGCGCAAAGAGCTGGTTAAAGCCCGACGGTCGGCTGTTCATCCATGTGTTCACCCACAAGACCACACCCTATCGGTTTGACTTGAACGACGAGGCTGATTGGATCGGTCAGCACTTCTTCACCGGTGGCGTCATGCCCAGTCACGAACTGATCGCGCAGTTTCCTGACCTGTTTGAGGTCGAGGCCGATTGGCGATGGAGCGGTGATCACTACCGTCGCACGGCGGAGGATTGGCTGAAAAACTACGACGCCAATGCCCAAGAGATCGGTGTGGTTCTGCGCGAGGTTTACGGCGATCAAGCCGTGTTGTGGCGCAGGCGTTGGCGATTGTTCTTCCTGGCCACCTCGGGTCTGTTCGGCCATCGTGGCGGGGCCGAGTGGGGCGTCAGCCACTACCGCCTAAAACCGACGGCGTGAGGTTATCATGTTGAAATATATCGTCACCTATCTGGGCACCGGCGTGGTGTTTGCGTTGATCGATCTGGTCTGGCTGATGAACGCCAACGCCCGGGTGTACCGCCCCACGCTCGATCCGGTGTTGGCCGATCAGGTGAACCTGACGGCGGCGGCGATCTTCTACCTAGTCTATATCCTGGGTATCGTCGTCATGGCCGTGGTCCCGGCAGGTCGGGATGGATCGTGGAAGCTCGGCGCGCAGAAGGGGGCCATGCTGGGGGCCTTTGCCTATGCCACCTACGACCTGACCAATCAGGCGACCCTCAAGGTTTGGGCCACCCACATCACGGTCGCCGACATCGCCTGGGGCACCTTTGTCACCGGGACGTCGTGCGCAATCGGCGTATTGATCTGGCGCTGGGCTGCCAAGACTTTCCGCTGAGGCCATCCTCCCCGTTGTCGTTCGTCAAAGCCCCTGTCATGGTGGTGGTCAGAGGCGAGGGTGATTGTTCGCGGGGCATATTTCGTCCTGGGATCACCGCAACGAATTCGCCCAGGAGGATTTTGAAATGAGTGATTTGAATCTGACCGATCGGTTGGAAGCTGCTGCGCAGGTCGGTATGGCCGGCGCAATTTGGGCACAGGTCCAAGGCGAACGGACCGCCGTCTATGATCCGGATGGCACCCCCCACAGCTTCGCCAAGGTCAACGCCAACGCCAATCGGCTGGCCCGACTGTTCCGCGAGCGCGGTCTGGTGGCTGGGGACTCCTTGGCGCTGATCTGCTCCAACCGTGCCGAATTTGTCGAGGTCCTGATGGCGACCCTGCGTGCGGGCATCCGGTTCACGCCGGTGAACTGGCACCTGAATGCCGACGAAATCGCTTACATCATCAAGGACTGTGAAGCCAAGATCGTGGTCGGTGAGGCCCGCGTCGCCACCATCACAACCGCCATGGCCGAGTGCCCAGACGTGGTGCTTAAGCTGGCCGTTGGGGGCCCGATTGCCGGGTTTGAAGACTATCAGGCCGCGCTTGGCCCCATCGACGGCAGCGACATCTCTGACCCAGTGCTGGGCAATGCGATGATGTATACCTCCGGCACCACGGGGCGGCCAAAGGGCGTATTCCGGGCGGTCGCGGTGGTGGCGCCGCAAGCCATCTACGCCATGCGAGGTTATGACCACGCAACGTCGGTGCAGATGTGCGCTGGCCCGGCCTATCACGCGGCTCCGCTGGCCTTTGACGTTCGCGCCGCCATGGGGGCCGGCGTGCCGCTGGTATTTATCGATAAGTGGGATTCAGAGCACGTCTTACGAACCATTGCCGAAAAGCGGGTCACCCACCTGCATCTGGTGCCGATCATGTTCCAACGGCTGCTGGCCTTGGCCCCGGAGATCAAGGCCAAATACGCGGTCGACCATGTGAACTACATCGTCCACGGCGCGGCTCCTTGTCCGCCGGAAGTGAAGTTTGCGATGATCGATTGGTTCGGCCCGGTCTTGAGCGAGTATTATGCGGGCTCTGAGGGCGGGGCGGGCTTTACCATCGACTCCCACGAGTGGCTGCAAAAGCCCGGCAGTGTTGGCAAGCGGCCACAACTGCTGCAATGCCGAATCTTGGATGAGCAGGGCAATGACCTGCCGAACGGTGTGGCGGGCGGTATCTATCACCAGTTACCCCCGGTAGGCGGCTTCACCTATTACAAGGACGAGGCCAAGACCAATGCGAGCCGCGTGGACGGCTTTTTCACCATGGGCGATGTCGGCTATTTCGATGAGGACGACTACCTGTTCCTCACCGGCCGCAATGCTGAGACGATCATCTCCGGCGGGGTGAATATCTATCCCCAGGAAGTCGACAACGAGCTGATCAAGCACGACGCCGTCGCCGACAGCGCCACCATCGGCGCGCCCCATGACGAGTGGGGCGAGCAAGTTAAGGCAGTGATCTTGCTGAAACCTGGCTACGCGCCGTCCGACGCGCTGGCCCAAGAAATCCTCGACTTCGGCCGCAAGACCCTGCCGTCCTTCAAGGTGCCCCGCAGCCTGGATTTCGTCACCGA
>JANLPX010000160.1:0-9025 GCA_031367485.1 Alphaproteobacteria bacterium
ACGCCCATGACTGCGGCAGCCTCGATATTGCTCAGTTCCTGATAGTGGCAGAGCACTACGGCGTCGCGCTGACGGTCGGGGAGTTCGGCCATCGCCCTCTCGACCCGCCGACCCACATCGCGAGCCTCTAGTCCGCGGTCAGGAGCCGGTCCCTCGTAGGTTTGTTCAGGCGGTGTATCGGTCACCACTTCGCGACGCCGCCGCAGGCGATCATAGCAAAGGTTCAAGGTCACCCGGTGTAGCCATGTATCGAACTTGGCCACGCCGGGCCGCCACTTAGGCGCCTGCCGCCAGGCGCGTAACATGGCCTCCTGGGCAATATCTTCGGCTTCAACCGCCTCACCCAACATCCGACCCGCCAGCGCCAGCAGACGCGGCAGTTTGCGCGCGGTAAGCGCGCGGACGGCAGCAGGATCTCCGCGTGCGACGCGGCAGATCAAGTCTTCGTCGGGATCGACCACGCGCCCTATCAAGGGACTTGCTATTGGGTGCGCTTGTCGCGCCCTAATTGCCTGATCCACCACGACTGGCTTTCCGCATGTCTTGTCGTTCGGCCTTACTAAGCCAGCCGTCTTTGTTGATATCGCCCGCATCAAAGCGCGTCTTGGCTGCGGCCTCGGCTTCGGCGCGGGTCATGTATCCATCGCGGTTCTGGTCGTCTTGATTGAACCGGTCGGTGGCGCGGGCCACCATGGCGGCACCGGCAAACACCCTGACCTTGTCCATCATCGACTTGAATTCTGCCTTGCTGATCCGGGCGTCTTTGTCGGAATCCAGCTGATCAATCATCTGGCCACCTGCCATGACCTTGTATTCCGGCCAGGTCACCTTCCCGTCCCGATTGGCATCAGGGTTTGGCGGGCCAATTTGCGCTAAGGCAGGTGAAGCGCTCAACAACAGGCCAAGGCCCAGCACAACAGGTCGAACCATCCGTCATCCTTTCCACATTGGCCGCGCTCGGTCGCTGCCATGATAATACGCATTCCAGCCCAGAATCCGTCGATCACGGCTGGACGATTGTCTCAAAGGCCTTGTGCGCGGCGATGCGGGCACGATCAAGGCGGCCCTTTAAGCCCCGAATATCTCGCGCGCCGCCAACCCGGACAAGCATTTGTCGAAACCCTTTGGGTTGATCATCGGGGTCGTCACGATCGGTCAGGGCCAGCTTCAGAATTTGGGTTAGATCCTGCTGAATACGCCAAGCCTCCCGCAATGCGCCAAGCGGGCTTTGCAATTCCGTCAGGGTCTCGGCATAGGCCCCTAGCGCCTCAGCTGTATTGGTTCTCAGAGGGCCACCCTGCGGCGCGTGAACAAGCTGGAGGTACTGAATTGCAAACTCAATATCGACCAGGCCACCTTCACAGAGTTTCAGATCCCACCACCCCTGTGGGGGGCGTTCCTGGGTCATCAGCGCGCGCATCTCCTGGACGTCGCGAGCTGTCTGGGCCGGTTGGCGAGGTTTTCGCAAGACCGCCTCGACGCGCCTCGTCACGTCCTTTGCAAACATCGGGTCCGACGCCCAAACAACCCGCGCCCTGGTCAGAGCGAGCAACTCCCAGGTCTCCGCTTCACCCGCGTAGTAATCCTCAAAAGCTGTAAGACTGACGGCAACAGGGCCCTTCGTGCCGGAGGGCCGAAGCTGCATATCCACGTCATAGAGCCGCCCTTCCCGGGTGGGTGTTGACAGCGCCGCAATAAGGCGTTGAGTGAAACGCGCAAAGAATACGTCAGCCGTCCAGCCCTTGATCGCCGACGTGCTCTCCGCAGATTGGGGCTGGTAGACCGTCATCAGGTCGAGGTCCGAGCCAGCACTCATTTCACGCGACCCGCACTTGCCCAGCGCGATGACCGCCACATGACCGTCGATCTGTCCCGCGACACGCTCAACCTCAGCTAGGGCGGCTGGAGCCAGGGTCGTGATGCAGCTTTCAGCCAAATCGGCGAAAGCTTGGCCTGCCTCCTGCGCCCCTAGGGTCCCGCTCATCACCTGAACACCGATGCGAAAAACCTGCTCGCGATGCCGACGCCGCACGAAGTCCATCGCGACCTCGAAGTCGGCCTCGGAGATAGCTGGGAGCACTTCAACAAGCGTTTCGGAGATCGGGTCCTGGAAATTTCCATCCAGCATCGCGTCAATGGCGGCAGGTTGCTGCGCCAGCGTCCGGGCCAAGCGCGGGGCATAGGCCATAACTCGGACGAGTAGCTCAAAGAGAGCTGGCTGTGCCAGGAAAAGAGACTGAAGTTGGACACCCGACGAGAGGCTTTCGAAGAAGTCGGCGAAGCGCCGAAAAGCGATCTCCGCTGACCCTGTGGCTTGCGCCGCGTCGAGCAAACGCGGGGCCAGCCGCGTGAACAGCTCCCGACCTCGCGCACTTCGCGTCGCCGCAATATGACCGTGATGCCAATCGCGAATGGTTTGGGCAATCTGGCTTGGATTGGAAAAACCCATACGGGCCAGAGTCGCCAAGGTTTCCGGATCGTCCTCCACGCCGGTAAAGACGAGACTGCCAAACCGCGAAGACAAGGCCTCCTCGTCAGGGAACAGCTCGCCATATCGTCGGTTCACGGTCTTCAGGGTCCGCTCGACCGCGCTGTCAAAGCTACGTAGCCGATCAAACCCTATCAGGGCCGCCACCCTGCGGCGCTCGCCATCGGCTTCGGGCAATCGGTGGGTCTGCTCGTCGGCCAGCATCTGGATGCGGTGCTCCAGCCCCCGCAGTTGTTCGTATGCCAAGGTCAAATCGCTCAGCACTCGCTCAGTGACATGGCCGCCGTCATGCAAAGCTTGCAGGGCTATCAAGGTCCGCGGACTGCGCAGTTCGGGCCGACGTCCACCCAGGATCAACTGCTGGGTTTGGACATAGAACTCAATCTCGCGGATACCGCCTCGGCCTAGTTTGAGGTCTATACCTTTGGCGGTCAGTCGATCGTCGACCTTGTGAATATGAATCTGTCGCTTGATAGAGTGGATGTCAGCTATGGCGGCGAAGTCGAGATTACGCCGCCAGATAAAGGGTTGAAGCTCGTCCAGAAACTGGGTGGCAGCGGGAATGTCTCCCGCACAGGGCCGCGCCTTGATGTAGGCGGCCCGTTCCCAATTCTGACCGACGCTCTCATAATATTCGAGCGCCGCAGGCACGGGCATGGCGGGCGGTGTCGAGCTAGGGTCGGGTCGCAGCCGCAGATCTACCCGGAATACATAGCCCTCGCTGGTGCGATCAGCCATCAGCTCCACCAGCAAATGGGTCAGCCGCACGGCAAAGGCTTGGCTCTCGACCTCCGGTGCCAGCTGCAAGTCGTCGGGCTCATAGAAGATCGAGATATCGATATCACTCGAATAGTTGAGCTCGAACGCCCCATGTTTGCCCATGGCGATGCAGAAAAAGCCTGGCACTGGGCCATGGCCGCTATTCGCCGACGGACGCAATCGACCCGCACTGATTTCTACACGCGCGGCCACCGCCAGCGAGGCCTGCAGCGCGGCATCGGCGAACCGGGTGAGGGCATCGGTCACCGCATCTAAATCCCAAATGCCACCCAGATCGGCCAGGGCAATCAGCAAGTGCGCCTCGGCCTTCAGGATTCGAAGCCCCGGTTTGGCGACCTCGAAATTAGCCTCGCCGAGCACCACTGTTCGTTCGATCAGGTCGTTAAACTGATCATCCGGATTGGCTTCCAACAGCCGCCTTAGCCGCTCCGGATCGCGCCGCACCAAACCCGCTAGATAGGATGAGGCTCCAAATACCGGAGCCAGAGCCGGCCAGGCCTGAGTTAGAAGTTCACCCCATCCTGCACTGTCGGCGACCTCACGAAGCTGCTCCTGCGTGCGCGCCGCTGCGCGGGGATCAACAATTGGTCCGCAGGGTTTCAGGTCGTCGACGAGACGCGGCTCGGTCATTACTCCGCCCTTGGCAACACGAGAGCCACCCGCAGACCAGGCCCCATATTGCCCACCAGGCCCGGCCCCTCAGCCAGCTCTAGTCGACCACCGTGAGCGGAAGCCACGGCTCCGACTAGGGAGAGACCTAACCCCGCACCGGGTTGATTGCGGCTATTCTCCAGTCGGACGAACCGCTCCACAACCCGAGCGCGATCCTCATCGGGCACACCAGGGCCAGTGTCGGTGACCGAGAATTCCACCTCGCCAGATGACCTACGCCGCACACGCAGCATGATGGCACCCCCGCTTGGGGTGTATTTGATCGCATTGTCCAAGAGGTTGGCGAGCGCTTGTGACAGGAACTCCTGATTGCCACGAATACGCAGGTCTGGGACGAATTCAGAGTTGAAATCAATCCCTTTGTCCTCACACAACGGCTCATAGAGTTCGGCGATATTGGCGGCGACCTCGGCCGGGTCGAGAGTCACCGGATTGGGCGCTTCCCCGGCCGCCTCAAGCCGCGCGATAGCTAAGACGGCACCGAAGGTTTTCAAGACTCCATCTGTATCTTCCAGGGCCTGACCCAAGGCATGTTCGGCATCGCCCTTGCCGGCCTCCACGTCGATGTAGGCCGCTTCAAGCCGCGCCCGCAGCCGGGTCAGAGGCGAACGCAGGTCGTGAGCGATAGCATCGCCGGCGTGTTTATGTCCGGCCATGGATCGCTCCAGACGATCAAGCATCTCATTGAGGCCTTCAGCCAGCTCATCGAATTCGTCACGGCTTCCGCGCACCTTAGCGCGAGCCCCGAAATCTCCGTTGCGGACCGCCGCCACGACATCGGTAAGGCCCGCCATGCTGCGCGAGACGTTTCGACTAACCAGCACCCCGCCCAGCAGGCCCAAAACGACAATCAGCGCGCCAGCGCCCCAGAGCGCCGAGACGATCTTCAAAACATAAGCTTCATCGGCCCCATTATCAGCACCGACAAACAACCGTTCACCTGCCGCAAGTTCTTGTTGGAGGCCAAGGGCTGGGTGCTTTGATTTGCGGTTCTCGACATCCACGTCGGTGACGGAGAAACTGGTCCAGGTTGGCCGCCCATCGAACTTCTCGACGGGGCTTTCGGCGATGGAGCCTGAGATGCGCGTTCCGTCTGGCTTCATCAACAGATAGAGATAGGGTCGCTCGCTGGACGCTCGCTCGATCAGCGACTGATTGAGACCGTCAACGCCGCCACGATCATAGGCCGAGATGAGCGTCGACATTTCGCGGTCGATTTCTTGCTCAGTGCGACGTTGAGCTTCACCGGCGGTCGCCACATAGATATAGGCGAGAAACGCGCTGGCTGCGGCCCCAAATAGTGCCAGAAACAGTAGCGTCAATCGAAACGGGGTCGTCCGGAAAAGGCGCGGCATTCGCATGGTCGTCCCGCCCCGAAACTACGCCTCCAAACGATATCCGGCACCGCGAACCGTCTGCAGCATCGCGCGGTCAAAACCCTTGTCGATCTTCGAGCGCAGCCGCGAGATATGCACGTCGATCACGTTGGTTTGAGGATCGAAATGGTATTCCCAAACCTTCTCCAACAGCATGGTGCGTGTGACCGACTGGCCAGCATGGCGCATCATGAATTCTAGGAGTTGGAACTCGCGCGGTTGGAGATCAATTTCCTTGCCCTGCCGATGTACCGCGCGACCGATCAGGTCCATTTCCAGGTCACCCACGCGAAGCAGGGTCTGAATTGATCCCGTTTCTCGGCGCCGTGAGAGGGCTTCAACCCGGGCGATCAACTCGGCAAACGCATAGGGCTTGACCAGATAGTCGTCGCCACCAGCTTTTAAGCCATCCACCCGGTCAGTGATTTCGCCGAGCGCCGAGAGGAACAGCACGGGCGTTTGATCCCCGTCGCGCCGCAGGGTCTCGACAAGCGTGACCCCGTCCATCTTAGGCATCATGCGGTCGATGATCATTACATCGAACTGACCACCTTGCGAAGCGGCTAGCCCGGCTTGACCATCTGGTGCTCGAACACACTCATGGCCGCCCTCGGTCAAGCCGCGATCCATAGCTTCGGCGGCTTCGAGATCATCCTCGACGATTAAGATCCGCATGATTTGCCCCTTGCCTGCGTCTGCGACTTAACCGGAAACCTTCAGTGGCAGGAAGATGGTTCTACCGCCCCGATAAATTCCCACCAATACGCTCTGGCGACCAGCCTTCTTTGCAGCATCGACCACTGCGCTCAAATCGGCGGCTACCAGAACATCGCGATCCCCGGCTCGGACCAGAATGTCGTCCTTGCGAATACCCTTTTGAGCGGCGTCACCCGCCTGATCCACACTGGCGATCAGCAGGCCTTTGACCCCGGCCTCGATACCGATCCGGCGCCTAGCTGCATCATCGAGTGCGGCAAGCGACAAGCCCAGAACCACCGGCCGTTGCGTGGCCACGGCCCCATCAGCAGAGTCTCGTTCGCTGCCAGGACGATTGTCGTTGGCTGCCAGTTGCTGTTCGCTAGGACGCACCCCGGACCGAATATCAACAGTACGCGACTTGCCGTCTCGCAGGACCTGCAGATGCAGCACATCACCGGCGCTGGCCTTGGCGACCTGACGGGTCAGCTCAGACGAAGTTTTCACATTCACGCCGTTCACCGATACGATCACATCACCGGCCAGCAGGCCGGAGCGTTGGGAGGGTCCACCGGGCACCAAATCCGCCACGATCGCCCCGCGCTGCCCGGCGATACCTTGCGCCTCGGCCATGTCGGGCGTGAAGTTCTGGATCGACGCCCCGATATAGCCGCGGGTGATCTTTCCCCCGGCAATTAGCTGCTTGGTGATCGAGTCGGCCACGTCGGCAGGAATAGCGAACCCGATACCGACCGATCCGCCAGACGGCGAAAAGATTGCCGTATTGACCCCGATCACCCGACCATAGACGTCAAAGGTCGGGCCACCGGAATTGCCGCGATTGATCGGTGCGTCGATCTGAATGTAGTCGACAAAAGTCTCGCCAATATCCCGACCATAGGCCGAGATGATACCGGCGGTCGCGGTGCCCCCCAAGCCAAATGGGTTGCCTACGGTGATGACCCAGTCGCCCACGCGGGGCTTTGCGGCGTCTTCGAAATTTACAAATTTGAACCCGCTGCCCTTGACCTTCAGCACAGCGAGGTCCGTGCCCTCGTCGCGGCCCACCACGACAGCGTCAAACTCGCGCTCGTCCTTCAGGATGACTTTGATTTCCAAAGCATTCTCGACAACGTGGTTGTTGGTGACGATGTAACCATCGGCCGAGATGAAGAACCCTGATCCGGCCGACTGTTGCGGTGGCAGTCTGGGTTGGCTGCCCTTGGGTTGATCAGCGCCATCCCCGTCCTCCTCGCCCGGTGTCTGGCGGGGCACGATGTCGAAGGGAAGTCCGGGGATCTGACGACGAAGCTGGCTGGGATCAGCCTTCGACGTCACATTTATGGTCACAACTGCGGGGGACACGGTTTCAAAGATGTCAGCAAACGACAGGGGCGCGCCCGGCGGCGGCGCGAAGATGGGAGACATCGAGGCTTTGATCAAATGCGCCTCATCAGCTTTGGCCGACGGCAGTTGCATACCTGCACCAGCCATAGCTGCGGTGACGATCCCCGCGCCCGCAAGCGCGCCGAGGAGGTAGCCGGTCTTCTTGGACGTCATCTGCCTTCATTTCCTTATCGGATGCGCACTCTTTGGAGTGTCGCATCAACTAACCTAGGTGCGATGCCAAAGAGCGCAACTGCGCTCAAGTTACGTTTAGGACATTCAAGAGGGTCTGAACGCGTCCCTTGTGCGGCGCAATCATGTCATTGCGCATCTTCCTTCACCAAACGGGCGAGTCGCACAGCTTCTTCAGGTGAAAGTTCAGAACTTCCCATCCGTCGCCTCTGATGCAGGATCATAAGGCAAATTCCGAAAACCACGACCGCGAAAGGCGCGGCCCACAAGGCCAAGTTGCCCCATGAGGTACTGGGCTTGAGCAGCACAAACTCGCCATATCGGGAAACCAGATAGGTCCGAACCTGGGTGTCTGAGCGCCCTGCCTTGATCTCATCTCGGACCAGCCGCCGCAGGTCGCCGGCCAGATCGGCCTGGGAGTCATCGATAGACTCGTTCTGGCAGACCAAGCATCTGATCTCGGCGAAGAGTGCCCTGGCTCTGGCCTCCTGGTTGGGATTGGTCAACCTCTCTGCAGGGTCAGCGGCTGCGGCCATACATAGAACGGCTACCAGAACTGCAAACCAACGCCTCATGCCAGCTTGCCCGACTTACGCCCGACGGCCAGCCGCAATCGTCGGTCCGACAGAGAAAGTACCCCGCCCAAGGCCATGATCACAGGGCCGCCAAAGATCAACAGCGCCCATGGGTTCCAATAGGCGCGCACCAACCATACCGGTGCGTCCGCCGTTCCTCGCCGCTCACCCAAGACCACATAGAGATGGTTCAGGCCCAAAGTGCAGATCGCGACTTCTGAGGTCGTCTGGCCACCGGCTGGATAGAACCGGCGCTCGGGTTGCGGCTCGCAGATCTGACGACCGTCCTTGGAGGCAATGATCCGTCCGCGCTCCGCGTCATAGTTAGGGCCGTCGATGCCTTTGACTTCAGTCAAGACCAGATGATAAGCCCCGACTTCCAGCTTGCCACCGATCGGTAGGGCCTCGGCCGCCTCAAGTTTCCACCCCGTCTCAAAGCATGCACCGAGCACGAAAACGCCAAGCCCGAGATGGGCAAGCGTCATGCCAAAACTTCCCCGCGGAAGGGAGATAAACCTACGCCATGCTTCGGAGGCCGGGACTTGGAACACCTTTGTCCGGGTCGCCAATTCGCTCAACGCCCCCAGAATAAGCCACGCCGCCATCGCCAGTCCGACGCAGGCCATGGCCTTGCGCGGCGTGATCAACGCCAGAGCTAGAAGACCTAACACAACGGCGAGAGCCGCAGCGACCGCCAGGCGTTGGAGCAACCCTTTAGCGTCTGCCCGCTTCCAGGCCAGCAAAGGCCCAGCTGGCAGTATCAGCATCAACAACCCCATCAGCGGCACAAAGGTCAGGTTGAAATAGGGAGGTCCGACCGAAATCGCCTCACCGCTCAGGGCCTCACGGATCAAGGGGTA
>JANLPX010000177.1:0-16894 GCA_031367485.1 Alphaproteobacteria bacterium
GGAAGCAATGGGCCGCCCAGTCCTCCACCATATTGCGCTCTTCATCGCTCATCTTCGGGATGGTGCGGTCAGCCCAGATCTTGCCGAACTTGTGGTGAAAGGCCTCGTCGGTCATCACCAGTTGGAACAGCTTCTTGGCCATCGGGTCGCGATTAGACTGATAGCCAGCGGCAAAGGCCCCCATGGCCAGACCCTCAACCTGCATCTGCATGCCGATGATCTTTTTATAGACCTCCGGTGCCTCGATGATGTCGACCAGCAGCTTCTTCAACACCTCGCCGCAGGGACGAGGGCGACCCCAGCGGGCCTTGATATACTTGGCAAAGGCGGTGACGTGGCGGGCCTCTTCGCGGGTTTGGTTGGCGGCATATTCCTGCGCGCCTTGGTCCAGCAACACGTGGCACAGGCTGGCCGACAGGTTCAGAGCGCCCTGCTCGCCGTGTAGGATGGAAGAGAAATTCCACAGCGTCATCTCATTGATGAACGCCGCCTTCTGACCGGTCTTCTCCAGGTGATCGCGCACATAGGGAATACCCAGCGACATGATCTGGTCGTCGGGCTGCAGGGCATCGTTGGCCATGTCCCACGGCGCATCGAAGTCGATGTATTTCTTGTCCAGCGGATCCCAGAAATGGTCGTGGGTCGCCGAGATGATCTTGTCGAATGCCGTTGAGCGGGCGTTGTAACGATCCAGAGCCAGCATGGACTCAAAGTCGTCCGGTGCGACCGCGTCATACATGACGTCTTTAGTGATATTGCCGTCGGCCATTGTCGGTTCCTCCCAATCAGCATTGGCAATCTGACAACGCAAACAGCGTTTGGATAGCCCCCGTCTACTCCCCTTTATGCGGCGCTAGCGCAAACGACTTGAACCCAGCATAGTGCTCCTTCTCCCCTTGCGGGAGAAGGTGGCGGTCCGGAGGGCCGTCGGATGAGGGGTCTCTCAAGACTTTCCGGACCCGGCGATCAGCAGCAGCGGAGAGGACTTTCGACCCCTCATCCGACCCTGCTCCGCAGGGCCACCTTCTCCCGCAAGGGGAGAAGGATCGCGCGGCACCTTGCCGTCCGCTCAACGCCGCCGGAACAGCACTTCTAACCCTTGAATCACATCCTCCATCAGCCGTCCGTCAATATCGGTTGGATCGGCCAAGGTCATCGACGCCGCTCCGTGTCCGCAGGCCCAGACCGCCAGCGCCACCTTGTGCACCAACTCTGGCTCACGATCGCTCTGGCTCGGCGCGCCGCGGATCGCGGCCTCAAGCTCGCCAAAGGCCCGCTTGCGCGCAGCATCCACATCCGACTCCGCCAAGATCAGCGGATCAAACATCAGCGTGTAGAGCGCTGGCTGATCCCGCGCGAACCCGAAATAGGCCAGCGCCGTAGCGCGGATCGGCGTGGGCTGCGCCGCCGCAGCCGCCTCCCGCAAAGCCGCCTCCAGCTCACCAAACCCCTCCACCGCCAGTCCCGCCAGCAGCACCTGCTTGGAGGCATAGTGGTGATAGACCGAACCCGCCGCGATCCCGGCCCGCGCCGCTAGCGCCCGCAGGCTCAGCTGCCCGATACCCACAGTCTCCAGCAGGAACCGCGCCTCCTCCATCAACTGCGCGCGTAGATTGCCCACATGATAGGCGCGCCGACGCGGAAGCCGGGCCCAGGCCACTAGGCCGCCTCACCAAGGCCTGGCTCAGATAGGGCACAGACCAACCCCGGCAGGAAGAGCAGCGGCCAAATCACCAGCGCGAGATTGGGCAGGAACCAGCTAGGATCAAACTCGCCAAGCAGGGCCCAATAACCCACCGCCATAAGACCCGCCACCTGGGTGAGGATGAGAGAAATCAGCGCTAGCGGCCGCCACATCGGATCGCCCCGTCGGCTCGCACGAACGGCCAGCAATCCAATCACCGAGAATGCGATATCCACCGGCAGGAACGACCAGTTCCAGGCTACGACGTGAGCTTGGGTATAGTCGGCATACATCAGGCGAGGCGGAATATGGATCAGTCCAAACTGATTGGCCAAGGCCAGGGTCCAATAGGCCAGAAACAGCAGGTCGGTGACCGATAGGGCCAGGGAAAGCTTACGATCCATCTTCGTCTCCGCTTTGAACCGCCATTCTTCCACGCCCCCCGGAAAAGTCGAGCGTCGCGCAGCCTCTTGCTCCGCCCGCCGACCTCCTTGATTGTGGGGCGTGACCCAAACTCAACTGATCATCGACTGCGACCCCGGCGTTGACGACGCCATCGCGCTGTTCCTTGCCTTTGGCGCGCGGGACCGGCTGGACATTCTGGGCATCACCACAGTGGCCGGTAATGTCGGCGGCGCGCTCACCGCCCGCAATGCCTGCCTGCTCCGCCAGATCGCAGGGCGTGAGGACGTGCCGGTCTTCACCGGCTGCGATCGCCCGATGGTCAATCCACCCATCGATGCCGGTCATTTCCATGGCCCCAGCGGACTAGGAGATCTGCCGATCTTCGAGCCCGACCAGGGCTGCGCGCGAGGCCACGCCATCGACTTCATCATCGCGACCCTCATGGACCGCCCAGCCAATACCGTCACCTTGGCCGTCACAGGCCCGATGACCAATCTCGCCATGGCCATGGTTCGGGAGCCTGCGATCATCCCGCGCCTCGGCCCCGTCGTTGCGATGGGCGGCGCGCGGCGAGAGGGCGGCAACATCACGGCGTCCGCCGAATACAACATCTATGCCGACCCCCACGCCGCCCAGGTGGTCGCGACTTCCGGCTGCGAACTGATCATGATGGGCCTAGATGTCACCCATCAGGTCCGCGCCACGCCAGAGCGGATCGATCGTCTGCGCGTCATTGACCGACCCATGGCGCGCGCCGCCGTCAATCTACTGGACTTTGGAACCGTGACGGAAGCCGCCCTCGGTACCGGCGGAGACCCGCCCCAACACGACCCTTGCACCATCGCCTACATCCTCGACCCCACCTTGTTCACCACCGTCCCTTGCCACCTCCAAATCGAGACATCGTCACAGCTCACCCTCGGCCACACCGCCGTGGAGTTCCGGGTCCAGGACTCCGCCGCGACCAGAGTGCGCTGGGCGACAACCGCTGATCATCAGGGCGTCTTCGACCTGATCACCGCCTCGCTTTCATGACCGCGATCACTGTCCTAGGCTCGATCAACCTCGACCTTGTCGCCACCGCGCAGACCCTGCCAACCCCTGGCGAGACCGTGATAAATGCGATTCTGACGCGCCATCCGGGCGGCAAGGGGGCCAATCAAGCCCTTGCGGTACAACGCCTTGGCGCTCAGGTGACCCTGATCGGCCGGGTCGGTGCCGATGCCTTCGCCGATGAGGCCATGGCCCTCTTGCGGGCCGAAGGGGTGAACCTAGACCAAGTCAGTATCGACCCCGTGCAACCCACCGCCGTCGCCCTAATTGCGGTCGCAAGGTCAGGCGAAAACCAGATCGTGGTGGCCTCTGGTGCCAATGGCGCAATGTCTCCCGATCTCTTGCTTGGCCCGATCTCCGAAACGTTGATCTGTCAGTTGGAGATGCCCGTCGACACCGTCGTCAAGGCCGCGCTCGAAGCCACTGGCTTTGTTTGTCTAAACCTCGCCCCAGCCTTGCCCGTCCCCGACGAACTCTTGGCCCGCGCCGACTTGATCGTCGTCAACGAGGGCGAGGCTGCAGTCTACGGCGACCGTATCCATCAAGCCCGCGGCCTCGTGGCGATCACCTGGGGCGCTCGCGGTGCGGGGCTCTATCGGGAAGGCGCTCTGGTTGCTGAGGCGACGCCACCCACCATTGATGTGGTCGACTCCACCGGAGCAGGCGACAGCTTCGTCGCGGCGTTAACCTTGGCCCTGATCGAAGGTCAACCTCTCGACTTAGCTCTTAAATTTGCCTGCGCAACGGGTGCGCTCACGACCATGACGCTTGGTGCCCAAACCTCGCTACCCTACCGGACTGCGGTCGAGGCTACGCTGGTTCAGTCGGCGGAGTAGTCGGCCAATACCCGTCCACCCGGTGCCAATATCTGACCCTTGGGTGGCCCACCCTCGCCCCGCGCCGCGAGCCGCACGGCCTTGCAATGGTCCGGTGCCAAGTGGAACCAATCGTCATTGGGGCGATAGCCAGGGTCGGCAATATGGACCGACTGGATCAATCGGTCAGCTTCCAAAGTGAGCACCCAACCCTGACGATCTTGCGAAAGGCTCGCCTCAATCGGAGTTACTGTCTCACCGAGGTCTCGCCCAGCCGGAAAATGAAAGGCCTCGGACACCACCCGCCCAGAGGAGTCACGCAGCCGAACCACCGTCACTTCATGACCTAGCGGGCCAAAGCGATAGGCATAGGTGATATCAAAGAACCTGCCGATCAGCTCAAAAGCCGAAATTTTCTGTACGCTCCGTGCGGCTAAAATCATAGAGCGCCTTACCGAAACCACCGGCGTCGCACCGTCACGCAAACAGGTCAGTTCCAGTTCAACCTCGATCCCGCTCCCGGTCTCGTTGGTGAGATGCAGTGCCAGACCATTGACCCCCTCATCCGTCACCGTCACCTGCACCGAACCAAAGGCGCGCTTCAGAGCATACCAAGCAGGTTTCGGCTCGCCTTGACTGTCAATCACTCCCCAGCCGGCTCCGGCCATCACATCTTGAAACGTCCAGACCAGCCCGCCCGCGCAATCCGATGCCCCTCGACGCCATTCGGCGAACACCTGCTCCATCACCTCGCCCGTCACGGCGCGCGATAAATCAAGATAAAGCCGAGGGTTAGAGCTGCGTAGCCCTATGGGGTCGACGCCGTACATCAGGCCAAGATAGTGATCCCGCACGTCGGCAAAATCCCAATCGGCACCGAGGTCTCGCGGTGCAACCAAGGCAAGGTCGGCCGCGACATCGCCCGTCGGCTGAGGCAGATTGGCAAAGGCTAGGCACTCCGATGCAAACCGGACATTAGCGCGCCGCGCGTCCTCTAAGGATCGCATATAGGCCCCAACTCCGTAATAGTGCCCCACTCCGACATCCACCGTGAAGGGTAGCGCGCCTCCACTCGGCGAATTGGTCACATAGGGCAAGTCTGGCCGCCAAGCCTGGGCAACCGAGGGCAGAATTTCATCAAACAGCGGGCTGGCCCAGGTCTCGGGCTTCATGCCCATCATCGCGGCCTGTTGCTGAACCTCACTGCCACCGCACAGAACGGCCAGGCACGGCGACAGCTGGATGTTTGAGAGAAATTGCGCGGCTTCCTGCGCACAACTCGCCGCGAACGCCGGATCACTGACCGGATAGTCGAAATTGGCGAACATGAAGTCCTGCCAAACCAGCAAGCCGAGCTCATCGCACAGTTCATAAAAGGCTGGGCTCTCATAGACGCCCGTCCCGCTCATCCGCAGCATATTCATGCCGCCGTCCCGCGCGAGCCGCAGCCAGAGCTCATAAACCTCGCGCTCACCCGACATCGCTACCGGATCGAGACATGTCCAACCTGCCCCGCGGCAGAAAACTGAAACCTCGTTGACGACTAGTCCAAAACCTTTTCCGTCTTCGGAACGATCCACCTGAAGGCTGCGAAAACCTGTTCGGCCGAGCGAAAACTCCTGGCCGTCCACTTCCACGCTAACCGAATAGAGGTGTTGATCCCCATGTGTATGGGGCCACCAAGGTTTCACACCGCTGAGCGTCATAGTACCGCCAAACCCACCCTGCGGCAGCCGCAACAACGCCATGCGCCGCCCGTCGCAGACCAGAACAGGCGGTTCTGTTGTCCCCTCGAGAAAAACTCGGGCCGTCAATATACCCCGGCCATTCTCGAAACCCGCGCGGATATCGAACGCGCCAAGCGTCGCTGCTGACACCGGTAAGCAGCGTATCGGCCGCCATGGCCCAACAGTGTCGACCTCCGGCGTCCAGCCTGGCATCCGTCCCATCAGTGTGGTGCGCACCCGCCGCAATCCTTGACGTGGGATCATCCGGGGTCGCCACTTGGCCCGCGGCCCTTTGATCTCAAGCTCGGGATTTAGCGCGCGAAAACAGATCCATAGCGTATGATCTCCGTTGAGCCGGACCCGAACATCGTGAGCTAGAAACATCGAGCGCGAGGTCAGGATCAACTGATCATCGAGCCAAATCTCCGCGAGTGTCGCCAGGCCCTCAAATCTCAGGAGGTGTTCGCCCTGCCCCTCAAGACCAGCTCGATACCAGACATCCTGGTCATCCAAGCCCCGATAGTCCCGACCCAGGGCGCGCAAGGTATTGGCCACAACTCCAGGCACCTCGGTCGTAATCCATTCGCCCAAAAGTTCGGCCTGTGCGGGATTAGCGCACTGTCCGGCGACGCTTAGCGCTAGCCGCCAATCTGTCAGTTGGACTTGATCCAACCGCGTCGAGGTCGGGCGTGCCAAGGTCTAATCCCGCGAGGAGCTTGCGCCCCATTGCGCGACCAAGCTCGTCATAACCTGATCATAGGCGTCGACCGCCGGTTCCATGGCAAGCGGCAGGGCGTCAAAATTCTTGCGGGCACAGGCACGGGCCAATTGAAATTGACAAGCCTTGGCGGTCGTCGCGATCTGCGTGGCGGCTACGACGCCTGGCGCGTCGGGCCGCCCTTCCAGCCAAGCAACATGACTGGCCAGCAGCTCAAAGTTGGCACCGAACTGTCTCAGAGTGTTAAAGGCGAAGAGGTGAAAATAGCTGGGTTCCCGGGCCGAGACAGCTTCCGCCAGTTTCGGTAACTGCACCTGAAAGGCGCGCAGCGGGTTGTCCCGGGGCCGACGAGCAAGGTGACGCCTCAGGATTTCTCCAGCCAAGTTTCGATTCGAACGAAGCGGTATAGCCGGGAACTTGATAAATTCCACATAGGGCAAAAAGGGTGTCGCCCCATCCCCGTAGCCTTTGAAAACGCCATCATAGTCCGCACCCTCAAGCAGGTGATAGCCGCGGCCGTGGAAATATTCTGCACGGTGCGCAACCTGATCTAACCGGTTGATAGCGATCGACGTTTTGCCGTGGCTAGTCCGGTAGGACAGGCCCTGCGTATCCGGAAGGAAATAGCTATCGACTTCAACTAAACTCAAACGACCGCGCGCGAGTTGGACCTCCACGTGGGCGGCCACATCATCAAAGATCGCCAGTTCCTGCACCGACACGCCAAACAGCGCTTCTAGGTCTTCCAGGGGCGGTTTGGCGAAGGTGAACTGATCGCCCTCGAAATCCTGAGTGACGGTGAACCCAAATGCCACTTCAGGCAACAGGCCCATGGCGTGCAGGACTTCTACCCAGAGGTCAGAGTAGCAATTGCTCTCCGTCCAAATGCGATCTTCCCCGTGCAAAAAATGCCTGGAGTAGGCGTTTGGGTCGAGAGCGGGGAATATCGCCGGGCTCAAATTCACCCCCAAAGGGTCTTACGAACCGGGTTTGGCCAGGTTTGAATATCCAGGCCGTGACGCTTGAGCAGAGCTAGCGCGACGCGGTCCATTCCAAACCCCGTGCAGGCCGTCTGCGATATCGCGCCATCATGGGTGTGGATGCCCCAGGTCTCCCCAAAATGGTCCTGATGATAGTTAAAGCTCATCACCGCCGTTGGGCCAGCAGGATTGGCGATCTGAACCAACAGCTCGAACTTCAACTGCTGTTCGCGCTGACCGACTTTCATCAAACGGCCGCCGCGGCCAAAAAATGGATCATTGGCGAGGTCAATGTGCAGTGGCAGGCCCACTGACTCGATCATCATGGGGCCGCGTTTCAGCCACCCCTCACGGAATGCGACAACTTCTTCGGCGGTCCCGGCCCGAACAAACTCTCGAATTCTAAACAGCTGCATACGCGCTGGATCCTGCGAGGGTTCGTGACGGAAGCAATAGGATTGCAAGTCAAAAATCGCACCCCCCTTGGGCATGGGGCCGCGTGCCGCCAGCACAGGATAGATCGGGTAACAGGTGGCCGGAGTTAGCACCACGTCCGTGGCGACCTGGCCGACGGTCCAATCCTCACCCTCGTTCAGCTGATGTAACAGATCAGTATGGTCGTGATCTGAGCCGCAAAAACTATGAACTGTTCCAGCCAGCTGTGGAAAACTCTTAAGATAGCCGCTGCGCTCAAAGCTCTGCCGGCTCATGCCTGGAGGGAAGGAAATCTTCTCGGCGCCGTCTTCAGCGACGGTTCGACTGATCAGCGCATCAAATCCACTGATAATCTCTTCATAGACGGCACCGCGCCCGTACAAACCAGGGACGCCAGAATCGATCAAAAGACCCCTGTCGAACAGTTGGTTCAAGAAGCTGGTCTGGGCGTCCAAGGTACTAAACCTCTTGCGTGGTTAGCGTGGCGACCGCGTCGGCAATAGCCCGGAGACTTGCGAATGTCTTGCGGGTCAGCATGGCATCCGGAAATTCAACGTCGAAGGCCTCTTCCAGGCCGAGCATCAGATCGACGGACGCAAAGGAGGTCATACCTGCCTCGTAGAGGTCAGCTGTCTCACCGAGCTTCGCCAGGTCCACAGCAATTCCGCCATGGCGTCCCACAATCTCGCGCACTTGATCAATCATGGCATTTGCCCCGCCTTTAGCCGTCCCGAACAGGCTTATTACAAGCACAGAGTAAACCACCGCCTATAGAACTTGGTAAATGGCGGGTTAGGTTAAGGGCCAAACAGCATGAACTGCATGGGTCTCACCGCCTGATCGTTCTGATCAAATCGCTTCGGCGAGCTAACACGATGGCCAAGTCGTATGGAAAGGCCACAGACTCCCGGACCCGCATCCCAAGCCAATAGGGCCAGGCGGTGCCCACCCTGCGCCGTGCAGTCGGTCCCGCTGAACAGGGAACGCCGAGCACCGAGAATAGCATTGCCACGCGGGGTTTATGATAGTCATCGGTGCAGGCCACAGCCCCGTCCAATTGGCGCTCGTGGATAAATCTTGCCGCGGCAACGACGTTTTGTAGCGTATCGAGGCTGACCTCGTCGCGCACGATCCTTGCCGGATTAATGCCGTGCTCAATCAGAATGTTAGCTATAGTCGAAGCTTCCGATGGTCCATGACGACCTACTCCGCCGGAACAAAAAATCCAATCCTCGGGCGACCCCTGTGCCGCTATTGCCCCAAAATATGCGCGTCGTCGGAGCGTTGGGCTCCCTCGACCATCTACCCCCACGGCTGCGCCAAATATGACGATGGCGCGCGGCACGCCAAAAAGTCTAAGCGGCGTTAAGAGTCGGCGCGTAGGCGGCGATCATGTCTTCACATTCCACCTTCCGGACCGCACCCCGGACGTTCAGTCTGATCAAAAATTCCGCATCCCGATTTTGGCCCTGTGCGCGCTCAAAGTCGCGTTGCCAGTCGCGAGACGCGAGGTTTTCTGTTTCGCCCACAAATAACACTGATGCACCTGCATTGGTGGTGGTCGCGATAACATAGTTTGCGCCCGCGGTGGGTACCGCGCGGGCGAGGTCCTGGACGCTGTAGCGATAGAGTGTGCCGGACTTTCCGACAAAATCGATCTGGCGGGCCAACTGCACACTCCCGTCGGGTTTCAAAGCTGAGATCATAAACATACCTATCGACTGCGGCAAAAGATGGACTGTCACCGAGAGGGCAACTTACGCTGATTGCACCTTGTGACGCGAACTCTCTTGTGTGTCCCCACCAATCGCGATCAACATTATCTCCACAGATGGATAAGACCGCCAAATTTAGCGTCGTCAACGAAGACGCTTGCTGCCGAGTGCGCCTGGAAGGTCACTGGACCGGCGGGGCAATGGGCTCAATGGGCGGTGATCTCGGTCGGGCTCTCGCCGGCAACGACAATTTTGATTTCGATCTTTCAGGTGTCAAGCGGATGGATACCGCCGGTGCCTATGCGGTTGTCAAAGCAGCGCACGGAAATCTCGACCTGGCACGCGTTCAGGCTCGCCCTGAGACAATCCGGCTGATGGAGCTAGTTATTGAAGCCGCAAGTCGAAAGCCAAAATTAAAAAGACGTCCGCGCGGCTTTCACGAAATGACCATCCGCATTGGTCGCGGCATGACGGATCTTGCCAAGGAATTCATCGAGACCCTGGCGTTCGCCGGTCACCTGTTGGTGGTATTGGCTAGATCCATCGCCAACCCCCGACGGATCAGATGGGCTGCCTGCGTTTCGCTGGCTGAGCGCGCAGGTCTGGATGCCGTGCCCATTGTCGCGATGACGTCTTTCTTTATTGGGGCCGTACTTGGCCTACTGGGGGCAAACACCCTTCAGCAGTTTGGCGCTGAGGTCTTCGTCGTTGAATTGATTGGAATTTCGGTTCTGCGGGAATTCAACATTGTGATCACGGCGATTCTTTTGGCCGGCCGCTCAGCGTCCGCCTTCGCTGCGGAGATCGGTTCAATGAAAATGAACCAGGAAATCGACGCCATGAAGGTGATGGGCGTCGATCCCTTTGAAGCCCTGGTCTTTCCGCGCTTCGCCGCACTCCTCATTACGATACCGCTGCTGACTTTCGTCGCCACGCTCGCCGGCCTCTTTGGCGGCATGGTGATAACCTGGTCAGTGTTGGGGCTTGGCCCTGCCTTCTTCATTCAGCGGATCGTAGATAATGTCGGCGCGATTCATTTTTGGATCGGAATGTCCAAAGCGCCAGTTATGGCCATCGTGATCGCGGGAATTGGTTGTCGGCAAGGCATGGAAGTGGGTGGCAATGTTGAGTCTCTTGGGCGTCGCGTCACTGCGGCCGTCGTGCATGCGATATTCGCCATCATCATGTTGGATGCACTCTTTGCCCTCCTTTATATGAAACTGGATTTGTGAGCGTGTCGGACACCACGTCGCCCGATCAGAAGTCTGAGCAGCCGGTCATCCAGGTCGAAAACCTGACGTCAGCGTTTGGGGATAACATCATTCACAAGCAGCTCTCCCTAGAGGTGAAGCGCGGTGAGGTTCTTGGGGTTGTGGGTGGCTCCGGCACCGGAAAGTCGGTTCTGCTCAACACCATCATCGGTCTGAAACAACCCCAGGGCGGGATCATCAAGGTGTTTGGCGAGGATATTCACCGCGCCACGCGCAGCGATTGGTCTGACATAGAGGGCCGCTGGGGCGTGCTGTTTCAACAGGGCGCGCTATTTTCCAATCTGACCGTGCGCGAAAATGTATCGGCACCGCTCTACGAATACACCACCCTGTCGCGTAACGAAGTGCGTGAACTCGCAGATCTTCGCATCGGCCTGGTCGGCCTCCCCCCTGAAACCGGCAGCCTGAAACCATCGGAATTGTCTGGCGGCATGCGTAAACGCGCCGGGCTGGCGCGCGCCTTGATCATGGACCCTGAGCTGTTGTTTCTGGACGAACCCACGGCTGGACTCGACCCAATCGCCGCAGAAGCGTTCGATAACATGATCCTTGACCTATCCCGCAGCCTAGATCTCACCGTCTTCATGATCACTCACGACCTCGATAGCCTCTACACCATCACAGACCGCGTTGCCGTCTTGGCTGATAAGCGCGTGGTTGCGGTCGCAACGGTCCAAGAGCTAGAACAATCTGACCACCCCTGGGTGCAGGAATACTTCCTCGGACCTCGAGGCCGCGCGGCGGCCCGGGCAGACTCAAGAAAAGCGATGGCCTAATGGAACGGGATGCCAATTACGCGCTCGTAGGTCTTTCGACCCTAATTCTGGTGCTGGGTATCGCCATTTTTGGCGTCTGGCTGGCGCGGATCAGCTTCAACCGTGACTACGCGCTCTACGACATCATTTTCCAGGGCCCTATCAACGGTCTCAGCCAAGGTGGCGAGGTCCGCTTTAACGGCATCAAGGTGGGCGAGGTCACCAAGATCGAGCTCTATAAACCCAATCCGAAAAACGTCATCGCCCATGTTCGCATGACCTCGGACGTCCCGGTTCGGACCGATTCCTACGCCACCACCGAACCCTTAGGGATCACCGGCATCACCTACATCCAAATCACCGCTGGCACCCCTCAGACGCCACTCTTGAAGGGCGCGCTGATCGACGGCAAACCGCCAGTCATTGCCAGCCGCCGCAGCACGCTATCTGACCTCCTCGAGGGTGGCGGCACCGTCCTAGCCCGCACTGTAGAGGCCCTGGACCGCATCAATTTGGTTCTGTCGAACAAAAACATCAAAACCTTCACGGCAGTGATGGACGATACCCAGGCCGTAACGGCTGAACTTAGGTCCAAGAAACAGCTCTTCACCGATGCACAGGAAGCGCTCCAAGACATCGATACTGCGGCCAAACAGATTTCGGCCTTAGGGCTGACTGGGCAAAATTTACTCGACGGGGATGGAAAGCGTTCGCTGAAAAGCATTGCGGGCGCGGCTGAGCAGACAGAGCAAACCGCGAAAGACCTCCGCGCCGTTATGGCTCGCTTGGATGGCCCGACAACTGAGTTTGCGACAAATGGATTGCCACAATTGACCGCAGCCGTCGCATCGCTCCAGTCTGCAGCAGAGTCCCTTGATCGGCTCTCCCGCGAACTTCGGGCCAATCCTCAGGGGCTCGTTGCAAAACCTCCGGCCATCGAGAGAAAGGTCAAACCATGATGTCTGTCTCCGGACTTTGCCGAACGGTTTGGATCGGGCTTGTTGGATTGGCGCTTAGCGGTTGTATTTCACTGTTCCCAAAGTCCGAACCGAGCCAACTCTATCGCTTCGGCAGCAACGCCCAGTCACAAAGCCAAACGCCACCGAGTTCAGCGCCTAAGATCAATTTCGTCCGTGCTGGCGGAGCCTTCGCTCTAGCCGCCGCGAGCGATGGCATATTGACCACGACCGGGACTGAAGTGGCTTACCTGTCGGGTGCCCGTTGGGCCCAGCCTGCACCTGTGCTCTTCGAAGAAGCTCTTGTTCGGGCCTTCAGTAGCAACGAAGGCCCCGCCCGCTTGGTCATTCGCGGAGAGCCCGCGCGCGCCGCCTATTCTCTGCGTTTAGATGTCCAACAGTTCGAAGCCGTCTATGATCGACCCGGCGCGACTGCACCCGAAATTCGGATCGATATTCACTTGGTATTGGTCCGTCCCGCCGATCGCGCCATCATCTATGATCAGGTCACCTCAATCCGAGAACGCGCGCGAGGCGCGCGCGTCTCAGACATAGTCGCGGCTTTCGATGCCGCAGTAAATCAGGCGCTAAAGGCGATCCTCGAGGTCGCAAACACGTCTGCTGCCACCTAACCCTCTAGGCCCGCAATACGCTTGGCCGCTGTCACGGTATTGGCCAATAAACACGCCACCGTCATGGGGCCGACGCCATTTGGAACCGGGGTGATCGCACCAGCTACGGACAGCGCGGCCTTATAGTCCACATCCCCAACCACCTTCGTCTTGCCCGCCGCCGCGGCAATCGGGTCGTCAAAGGGTACGCGATTGATCCCGACATCAATCACCGTGGCACCCGACTTGATCCAATCGGCCTTGATCATCCTGGGCCGACCGATAGCGGCCACCAGAATGTCGGCTTCACGGCAAACCGAAGGTAGGTCAACTGTTCGCGAATGGGCAATCGTCACCGTGCAGTCGGCCTGTAACAGCAACTGCGCAATGGGCCTTCCCACCAAAACCGAGCGACCCACCACCAGCGCGCGTTTACCGGCCAGATGGTCACCAAGGGTCTGGCGCAGCAGCATCATACTGCCGAGCGGCGTACACGAGACCAACGACGGAAGACCCTGAGACAGCCGCCCGGCATTGATAACATGCAGCCCATCAACGTCCTTATCCGGGTTGATAGCCTGGATCACGGCCTTCTCATCAAAGCCCTTGGGCAAGGGCAGTTGAACCAGGATGCCGTGGATAGCCGGATCGGCATTCAGTTGCTCGACCAGGGCTATCAGACTGGCCTGCGCGGTGTCCGCCGCCAAAAGGTGCGTCACCGAATGCATCCCGGCGGCCTTCGACCTCTCACCCTTGGAGCGGACATAGATTTGACTGGCCGGGTCATCGCCCACCAACACCACAGCTAGGCCAGGCGTCAGGCCATGCTTGGCCTTAAGATCAGCCACTTCCAAGGCGACATCGGCACAGAGCTGCTCGGCCCGCGCCTTCCCGTCGATAATCTGCGCCTGAGCCATCTCAATCTTTCCCAACCAGCGCGAAGTAAGGATCAACCTTGCCGGCTTCCACATCGCTGACTGTCACTGCAGGCCACCCAACATTCTGCCGACCAGATGCGCCCCACGCCTCCACGATCAGGTCTCGAAGTTCTCCGGCTCCAAGCCCAAGCTGGCGAGACACAAAGGCGATGCCCCGAGGATCAGCACCGACAAATCCACCCTGCTGTTCCAACGCATAGAGGGGCTCGACCTGCGCAAACGTCTTGCCCAGATAAACTGCAACCCTCTGGTCGAGCAGACCCCGCACAGGATCAGGTCCAGGCATGGCCCCCCGTACGGCGGCAAGCCTGACATTGGAAAATACAAAATCACCCTCGATGGGCCCATGAATTCGCGCGGTCGTGTAGCCCTTCAGATTGGGGAAATCCCCCCAACCATTATAGTGCAGGGTTACATGGAGCGGCTGCGAACCATCCCCGACATAGTGTGAAAGTCGGCCTAGCGTCTCAAACACCAGGACCTCACGTCTCAGGCGATCGGCAGTCAACCAGGCGCGACGCACTTTGGATCGCTCGCTGCGCTCCGCAAACGCCAATACCCGCCAATAGGCCAAGTCCTTGGCTAGCTGCTGATGTTCCTCGATGATCGAATAGGGCAACCAACCGGCCTTCCAGCCATCCGTCCCCACCGCCTGAAGCGCCTTCTCATAGTCAGAACGCGTGGCAGGCAACGCCGAAACCTTTGGGCCGCCCAGCACCGTCCCGTCGTCCGCCACATCGAGAAAATGGCTGGGATCCAGGTTCTGATCATGCATCCGGCCGGCACCCTTCGACCTGTCGAGCTCGCGGGAGAGTTCACCGACCTCCGCCACCGCCCTTGGCGTCCGCAAGAACCCCGGCAGGCTAGTCGGCAAGCTCTGCATAGCGGCTTGGCCAATCATCCGGTGACCCGAAGCACCCCAGGCGTCGGCAGAGGTCGGCATGGCGATAACCAGGCTAAATCCCAAGACGACGAAAATAGCGGCGCGCGAAAACATTCTAAGTTCCAGTATTCGGATAGCCAGGGTGTGGCCTCGGAACGCGCTGAGCGCAAGCTCTGGAAAACTCTGCTGACATCAAGCTGTCAGGAGAGGCAGCGCGATGGTCCTCCAACAACCCCAGGAGATCTCCCAATGATCACGCTCTACACCTTCGCCCCCATGTGGGGCCTGCCGGACGCGAGCCCGTTCGTGATGAAAACACAGGTTCAACTGAAATTGTCTGGGCTGGACTATACTGTGGAGCACGGCGGACTCGGCCAGTCGCCCAAGGGCAAACTTCCTTTCATTTCCGATGACGGCGAGATCATTTCGGACTCGGTGTTCATTCGAGATCATTTGGAGCGGAAATATGCGCTGGACCTGGATTTCGGCCTCACGGCGGCCCAGCGCGCCCAATCCTGGGCCACGGAACGCATGCTCGAGGATCACCTTTACTGGGCGACGGTCTATGCCCGATGGGGCAACGAAACCAACTTCAACAAAGGGCCTGCTCAGTTTTTCGCGGGTGCGCCAGCCGAGGTATCGGTCGGCGCTCATCAGCACATGATAGATACTCTGCACGCCCAGGGCTTTGGTCGTCACACGCCGCAGCAAGTGGGGATGCTGGCCTACCGATCCTTCGCAGCCCTATCCAATCTGCTAGGCGATCAGGACTACCTCTTCGGCAACACCGCCACCGCCCTAGACGCCGGTGCCCTTGCTACCGTGGCGGGCGCGACCGTGGAGATGTTCGATTCCCCCGTCACCACCGCCGCAATGTCGTTCCCAAACCTGATCACCTATCGTAACCGCCTTATGGCGCGGTTCTATCCCGAGCTGGTGGCAGCTTAGGCCTCCGCGCCCCTATTTCGGCTAAAGCTACGCTATTCATCGGTAGTGGGGTGGATCGATCTTTTGCAGCGCGGATAGCGCAGCTGTCCCCGAAATAGCGAAACGTGTCATCCCTCACGTCTGGGTCCCTGTCTTCCACTACGCCAAAACCGCGATGACAACCGTGGGTGAAATCGCAGACGAGCGACCTCACCCCCATCGTCACGCGTCTTGCTGCGCAAGTCTTGTGACACTTCCCCCACTTCGTGAGGGAAGCTATTGGCGTGAGCTCGTGTTCAAATCTTCAGATCAGACTCTACGCGGCCTATCCAGGCCCGAACCGCTGGAAAAGCCGCCAAGTCAAAGCCACCTTCAGGAGCTAGCCGCGTGTAGGCCACCAAGGCGATGTCCGCGAGGCTGAGCAGGGTCCCCACAAGGTAGTCTGCACCCGCCAATCCCTCCTCCAATCGCTGCAAGGCCTCATAGCCCCGCTGAACCAACTTCGGATCGACCTGCGACACCGCCTTGCCGAGATAAGCCACCTGAAAGCGCACCACCGCCACATAGGGTTCGTGGCTGTACTGCTCCCAAAACATCCATTCCAACATACGCGCGAGATCATAGGCATCAGTCGGGATCAGCGCCGAACCCTCAGCAAGGTGGAAGATGATGGCATTGGATTGCGCCAAAGGCCGACCATCATCGAGAACCACAGTGGGGACTTGCCCGGCCGGGTTGATCGCCAGGAATTCCGGCTTCCGGGTTTTACCGTTCAGAACCCCGGTCTCGATCCATTCATAGGCCAAGCCCAGGTGGTCGGCGGTCCATTTCACCTTCAAGCAATTCCCCGAAATCGAGTCCCCATAGATGCGCATGCAAGCCTCCTGTTTTGCGGGTCGCTATAGCTCAGAGTCTGGGTAAGACAACGCAGTCTTGCCCAACAAGCTGTGAGCAATCCTACTGGCCAAGCTTGCCGCGCATCTTGAGTCCGGCTACACAGCCCATCGCTGACAGATCAACG